>JAWACX010000063.1:0-8631 GCA_038896575.1 Thermoplasmata archaeon | reverse complement strand
ATTGATAGCATCACGGCTAGTGGTGCAACCTCTCTGTTTGATGCAAGTTCTTATGGAACCTGGTATATGGACGCATATGGAAGACCTGATGCTGTAAAAGGCATAATTTTCCTCACAGATGGTGTGAGCAATGACGATGATTATACTGCACAACCGTGGTATAAGTATGCACCTGGTGGAGGGTATGGCTATGAACCTAATGAGCCAGGGCCTGTGCAGTTCTACGCAAACGGAAATGGTTTGTGCAACATGCCATATGATGTATTTACAGTTTCCATCGGAACCACGCCTGATGCAAGAATGCATGCAATCCCACTCACAAGTCCAAGAAATATAAGTTATGGAGTATATACCTCAGACGCAACCAAACTCCAGAGCCTCTTTATGATGTTTGTTGAGAAACTTCAGATGGAGAGCACTGGGGGAATAAGAACACCGGAGCAAATAAATCCGAGAATGGAGTTGAATGGATTGGAGAGGCCAGAAATTAATGGAGTTTCATTAACCAATATGCCATTTGTGGTGTTTGCTGATGGTTTCCGCTCGAAAAACTGGAGTGCACCAAGTGTTGGCTCATGGATTCCATGGACAAGAACAAGTGGATGGAGCATCAGTGAGTGGAGCTTATGGTATGATGGGTATAGAACATGTGCTTATACTGGCTCAAGCGGTCAAACTCTTGCCGCTAGAGTTTATGCTCAACCCGTACTATCCAAACTCACAAATACCCAGACGGCATATACTGTCAAATATATAAATATAAGCTGGCTTGCCTACGGATATCTTGCGATAGATGTGAGCACAGATGGAACCACATGGACACAGGTAAAGGGTTCGCAGTACTACGGGAACACTTATTCTCAGTGTTCAATAACTTCTTATGTTAATCCCCAGAATCCTTTCTATGTGCGCTTCAGGTCAACTTCCTGGGTTTACCTTGATGATGTACTAGTATTGTATGTGCTTGACACCCAGCCCAGTGGAAGCGGCGGGGGCACTGCACCATCTGGCTATACAATCCTCCCGGCCCACTATCGGTTCCTTACAACACCAGCGGTGCGTGTGGGCACGCCATACCTTTCCTTCTGGAACTATGCTTCTGGGAGTTATGAAACAGGGAATCTGCCCGACCATGTTGTGGTGATCGACTATGAGAATCACTATTATTGGCTCTATGATGCAAATGGTGCCGTTGCATACGAAGGCAACTTTGTGGTGCTCCAGAACAATTCTTACACAGGGAATGCGAGCAAAACTGGTGCATTGAATGTTGCACCTGTAACCTGCCTCTACAATCCCACACCAAACCAGAATGTATGGTTCAACATAAACGATTACTACGGCTGGAAGATATTTTCACTTCCTGCGGTTCCACATGCAGTAACAGATATGCTCATTGCATGGGAGGACCTGTGGGGCACAGTGCCAAACAACCAGATAGATGGTAATGGAGACCAGTGGGTGCGGGTCACATTGCTGGATGATGGTACCTTCCGCGTAGTGCCTTACAGGGCAAGCGGCGCCTATGAGCACGATTTCTTCATTGGCTCTGATTGGGTTTACATAAAGCATCATGGAGAGGCCTGGAGCAATGGGGCGGGCACATCAGCAGACCCATACAAGGAAGTTACAGTGGTGCCCAGCGGTCAGCGTTTCCCTGTTTTCATGCGGAAATCAGAGGGAGGAATTTTGAGTTTCTACACAAAATACAGCATGACACAGGGAACAAATGGGGGAATACTCTATCTCTGGGGAAGCACGGATGGCAGAACCTGGGTGTGGGATAGAAATCACAGGGTGTATCTTGAACCTAGGCAACCTTACAACGGAAATTTGAAGATGGAGGCATTAGCAAATGAAAGCACAACAGGAGGCCTTACAGGCAATGGCTGGATAGACATAGATGGAAAAATGCCCTACTGGTGTTTCAATGGCAAGAGTGCAGGTGGCACTTACGGCTGGGAGAAGATAGAGGTGGATTTGGCGAAGTATGTGCGCACATTTGCAGCAATAAGGATTGTGTTTATCTATGCCCAGTTTGGAGGTGTGCTGCCACCAGAGTGGCGAGAAGATATGGGATGGTATATAGATGATGTGCAGATTCGGGTGAGAGGAGGTGTGCCAGATTACTGGAAGATAATGGAAAACGCAACCTTAGCTCACAGCGGCAGGCGATTCTGGTATTACAACTCACCCAGCGACTATCTCCCGCTCGGTGTTGATTCCTCGCTCTACACAATTCCAATTGATTTAACGAGGGCATACAGGGCTACACTCATTGCCTTCTTCAAATTCAACATCAATGATGGTGCGGGCTTACCACCAGATGGTGTGAGGATAGAGGTGAGCAAGGACAATGGGGAGACCTGGTATTCCATAACCTATGGTGTGAGAATTGGCTGGGGCTATACGGGAAGGGATTTGACTACTGTTGAAAACCGTGGCTACTATGGAATTACGGGTGATGCACCAGGTGGAGAATTGCCGCAGCGCTATTCAGGTGTGAGAGGCACACTCTACAAAACAAATTGGACATTTGTGAGGGCAAGTGATGCGAATACAGTTTCAGCATATGACTGGGTGCCTTCATTCACGCTTGTAAGGCTTAACTGCGATTTGAGCGGATTTGCTGGCAACACTATAATCCTGCGGATAAGAGTGTTCACAAATGCAACAGGCAGCGAGACCGATGCAATGCACTATGCAAGCGCCAGCTACGACAAAGGCGTTTTTGTGGACGATGTGTTCGTGATTGGAACCTCCATAATTCACGGTTTGCAGGGAGGTGGTGAAGGATGCGCAAAGCCGTGAAAGGAGTGAGCAGTCTCATTGGCAGCTTTCTTGTGCTTGTGATTACGGTAGTGCTCTTCTCAACAATTTTTGCCTGGGTGCAAACATTTCCTACACCGCAACCCCGCGCAAACACGGAATTTGAGGCAGAGGCATGGTATGAGGATGCTGGTACTGGCCTTTATGCCAATGTAAATCTTACCCATGTTGCAGGTGAGCCGCTTCCGACAAGCTACATCAGAATAGTGGTTGAGACCGAGAATGGAACAAGATTCTATCTACAGCCCGGTGATGGGGGAATCACTGGCCAATACTGGGAACTGGGAATGGTCTGGAAATGGAAATCTTCTGCGTTGTTCACAGTACCTCAGAACCTTACAGTTCAGGTTATAAATACTGTAAAGAATCTCCTTTTCTGGCAGAAATTCATAATTGTTAACAACATCTGGTATCCTCCATTAATTCAAGCTTCTGGCAGTTCGCCAGCCCCTGTTGTGGCAGGAAATCCATTTAAAATCTGGGCGGATATTTATGACTCTGACCTTAACCCGGAATCCGTGTATGCTGACCTGACCCAGCTAGGCCTGGGCATAGTTAAACTGAATAAAACCTCTGGCGCTAGATTTGAAACTGCAGAGCTGATGACTTTTGTGAATGCAGGCACATACTCATATACAGTCAATGCAAGTGACGCTCAGGACCACAGGAGTTTGAGAAAGTACTCCATCACAGTGGTAGTTTCCACTGTAGAGGTTCCACTGCCAAATCTCGTGGTGAGCCAGATATTTCTAAGTCCTCCATCCCCAACCAGGGGAGAGACAGTAATTATCTCCGCAATCATCAAAAATCTTCAGAGCACTCCTGCATCCTCAGCAACAATCACCACTTCTGATACGATTGTGGCCACGAATGGAACCACAACCCTTGACACGCAGGTAATTTCTGTGCCCGGCTATGGCGAAACAGAGATTTTTATCACATGGGTGGCACAACCTGGTGGTGCTCACATAATTGAGGTTACCATTACGGATGTGATGCCTGGCAATCTCACAGGCACCCCGAAAAATGTTTCGGTTGTGGTGATGCCTCGCATTCTCTTCGTTGATGATGACGGTGCAGGGATTGGAAATCCAGATGATATGGGGGCGAACTTTATTGCAGCGCTTAACGCAATCAATGTCCCTTACACCCCCACAACTGTTGCGCTGAACTCTCCGGGGCCTGGATACGATACGGGTCCAGCTCTTTACCAGCTGAGAAATTATGATGTGGTAATCTGGGAAGGGGGAATAACTAACAACACCCTTCTGCCTTCAGATGTGGCAAACCTTCAGAGATTCCTGGACAACGGTGGTAAACTCTGGCTGGCTGGTGCAAACATTCTGGAAAATGTATCCGGAAGTTTTATGAGCACTTACCTGGGCATCACAGGTGTCCTGCCTGCATCACTACCTTCTAAAATCTACGGCACGAACTATGGTAATGGGTGGATAAATCTATCTGCATTTGCACCGTTTGTTAACACTACAGGTTTTACGATGACCAGAACTCTTTCGCTCCCTGCAAACACACCTCCATTGCTGGTTAACGAAACAGGTGCCCTGAAATTTGGAAGTCAGTTTAAGAGAACTGTTGGTGTTTATGAAAGCAGGGCTGTTGTTCTCTCCATGGAACTCGGGGCACTTAAGTATACAGGAGACCATGCAATTCTTGCCTATCACATAATTAACTGGCTCTCAGGTATCAATGCGAGAACTGGAGATGACCTAGCTGTTGCAAGCCAGGAGATTTCAACACTGACACCGAGGTATAGAGAGCCTCTGAATGTGAGTGCGGTTGTGCGCAACAATGGTGACACAAGCCATGCTGATGTGGAAGTGCAGCTTATTGTCTATGCAAATGGAATTGAGGTAGAGCGCCTGTGGCCTGTAAGCGGGCAAACAATTTCTCTCAACGCGTTTGGAGATTCAAAAACCGTGAATTTTACCTGGACACCGAGGATTGTGGGAATTTTTGTGTTGCAGGTAATGGTTGACCCTTACAACAAAATTCCAGAGGTGAATGAAAACAACAATGTGTACAACAACACATTATTGCTCAATCAGGTGAATGTGATTTACACGATGCTTGTGGTGGACGATGATGGCTCTGCAAACAATGGTGGGAGCTTGCCGGATTGCACGAGCGAAATCATAAATGCAATGGAGACCCTTGGCTACACAATCGGGAGAGACATGGATGTGCAGGTAGTACCAAAGGGAAATGACAGGAACAACTCAGAGTACAACATAAACAGGTATAACTGTGTAATCTGGGTTACAGGAACAGCCTATAACGGCACTGGCTACAACACACTCACACCAACGGACATTAATCTAATCCAGAACTACTATCTCACGGATGACCCGAGCCAGCATGCTTTGATAATTATCGGGGCCAATATTCTCAACGACTCTGCAGTTGCAAATACAGCATTCATGCGGAACATTCTCGGAGCAAACAGCACGGGCACACCAGTAAACTACGGTTTAAACAATGTGCTCTATGGAGTACGCGAGAGCCCTGTCACAAACGGTCTGGAATTTGTGATGAGCAATACATCCTTTGCTAACTACCAGGCAAGGGCTTACAACAGAACAGAGAGGGCACTGCCATTGTTCTGGGGTGATGCGATAAACCACTGGGATAGATTGAGCGATAATGTGCTCGGCTCAGCTGTGTTTGATGCGGCGGGCTGGCATTCTGTCTTTCTCTCGTTCAATCCAGCATACACTGCAAACAGGACAATGATTTCAGAAATCATGCTGAGCATTGTGCACTGGTGTGGAAGAATTGATGCAAAGCCAGAAATAAAGATAACTGCACCTGATATTTATGCAGCAACGCATTCAAGAGCTTACATCTACCTCCGTGAGCTGAATCCGCAACTCGGTGCCACTTACCTGCTCAAAATTAATATCACAAATCTCGGCGGGCTGAATGCTTCTGTTACCATCAGATTCCTTGATGGTGACACTGTGATTGGGGCGAGAAATGTGAATGTGCCGCCGAGCAGCACAAATGCCACTGGTTATGTGTCCAATGGCCGGGCAGTTTCCGAGGTGCTCTGGGTACCACTTTTTGCAGGTTATGAAACAATCAGGGTGACGGCAGACCCAGAGGGAATTTATGCAAATGCAGAGTTCATCAGGGCAAACAACAACGCAAGCCAGAGAATCCAGGTATTTTTCTTCTACGATGACATGGAAGTGCCAGAGCGAACTGCAGAAAACTGGAACCATGATGCAACACTGCTGAACATCAATGGCGAGAGCCCGCTTGATTTTCTTGCCAGGAAGGATGTGAGCACACGGGTGATTGGTGACTGGGACTGGAATTTGAGCGGGAGCATAAATCGCTCTGGGCTTACCCTCAATGGCAACGGAATCTATCTCACAAACAATGCAACAGTTTTTAACTACACAAGGGGTGCTGCCCATACACCGCCGACCGCATACTGGATGCCAGAGGTTCCGAATATGCCTGGAATAACCGGTGAAAGACCACCCCTTGACATCTTCCTTGTCCTTGACAACTCTGGTTCTATGGCTGAAGACCCGGATGGAGACGGGAGGACAAAGTGGCAGGACCTAGTGGATGCTGTGAGCAATTCAATTTTGGGTTATCTTAATGCAACTGATTCCATTACTGTGATTGCCTTTGGTGATAAAAATACCAACCTTGATCAGGCAGTATTCACAGACATGGGCGTGAGCCAAAACAGGTACAATGCAGACCTGAAGACGGACAATGGGCCCTATGAAGCAGTGCACATCTGGGTTCCAAGGTCCCCTGCCACATCTTCCACAAAGCAAACAATCATGAACTATCTTACTAATCCTGGCCTCGGAATGACACCAATCCTCAATACAAGGTACAATACACCGATCTGGGATGCTGTTGGTGTTGGAATCGCCTATGCTAGATACTATAACAAAACTGTAGATTTTGCAAATGGAGTAATTCCAGCTGTGATTGTGCTCTCTGATGGTATGGATTGGGGACAGTACAGGGGTACTGGTGCGAAGGTTGGTGAGGCCTCGCTCCAAGGTAATGTGGGCCCGGATGGCGGAAGCGAATTCTTTGGTCCATGGAGACCATGGGATATGCACGACCAGGATATTTATGGAGAAGTCACATTAATACCGGATTTTACAACCTATGAGAACTGGTTCCCGGTTGTGTTCTCCAACGGTGATAGAACAAGGTGGGGCTTGATTGAAACTTTTAACTCTACAGACCCATGGGTTCATGTCCCGGTGTTCACAGTAGGCCTTGGAGTCACACATTTTGAGCATCCATCACTCGGAAAACTTGACACAAATCATTATGGCCAGGAAGCAGGGACACCAGAATACTGGCTCTGGAAAATTGCAAGCACTTCTGCAGCAAGATTCACGAATTTGAGTTATGATGGGTATTTCTATGCATCTCAGTCCTCGCAGCTGAGCGGAATCTTTGCAGCAATAATGGCCTCAATAGGTGCACCTGGCGACATAAGGGCACCACCGCCAGTGCCTGATAAAAATTCAAAGTTCACACCAGATGCAGTGAACACGACAACGCTTTTCTATGACGGATTTGAGAATGTGCTTGGAAACTGGGTAATTGAACCCGTGGGATCCCAGACATGGGCGCCAACCTATACACAAAAATACAGAGGCACATACAGTTTGAAATACACAGGAGATAGTACCACAGGTAACGATTATATCCGCACAGCATCTCCAGTAACAATTCCCTCTGACATTGATTGGGCAATTGTGGCACTCTGGTCAAACTATTATCTTGCATGGCAAAATGTAGGTACGCCAGGAAATCCTGTTTATGTCCCGAAAAACAACTGGACAATAGAGGTGAGCCCGAGCACAGGTGGTCCCTGGACAAGAATTGCGCCATTGCATTGCTTCACGCCACTGAATGAAACAAGCACAACAGATGATGAATGGGTGCCATATGCTTTTGACCTCACGAAATACAAGGGCCAGAGCATTTACCTCAGAATTGCAATGTACGATACTGGGATAAACTCCGGGGAGTATGCATACTTTGATGAATTCCGTGTTGTTTATGGAAAATCTCCCAGTGCTGCAAGTTCTCAACTCAATTACACAATCCCATACAAGCGGTATCGGTTCCTCACAACGCCAGAGGTGAACATAAGCGGCGCTCCAAATGCCACGCTCTCCTTCTATACCAGATACTCCATCACCGAGGGTACAAACGGTGGAGTCATCTATCTCTGGGGCAAGCTCGCTGGTGAAACCACATGGAGCTGGGATGCACAGCACAGGGTTTACATTCAGCCAAAGCAGCCGTATGGCGGGAATCTCAAATTTGAGAGCGTTGAGAATGAGAGCACTGCTGGTGGCATGGATGGAATTACTGGACTGAGAGATAGATATGGACGCCTGCCTTACTGGTGCTTCAATGGGAGGAGTGCTGGTGGTACTTATGGCTGGGAGAAGATAGAGGCGGATTTAAGCAGATACATAGGGACATTCACAGCAATCCGAGTGGTCTTTGTGTTCGCACAGTTCGGGGGGCAGCTACCACCGAACTGGACCGCGGACATGGGCTGGTACATAGATGATGTGCAGATAAAGGTGACAGGGATTCCTACAGATTACTGGCAGTATGTGTATAACCCTGGTGGAGGATATCTCGGGAGCAACAGATACTGGTATTACAATCAGGCATCCGGGTATCTCCCGCTCGGTGTTGATTCCTCGCTCTACACAATTCCAATTGATTTAACGAGGGCATACAGGGCTACACTCATTGCCTTCTTCAAATTCAACA
>JAWACX010000062.1:0-8712 GCA_038896575.1 Thermoplasmata archaeon | reverse complement strand
GCTTCCAGAGACCCAGATTCTTACATGCCCTATTGCTCTAAAATCTGCTGCATGTACACCGCAAAACATGCAATGCTCTACAAGCATCATGTGCATGACGGCAAGGCCTATGTCTTCTACATTGACATAAGGGCTGGTGGTAAGGACTATGAGGAGTTCGTGAAACGGGCAATGGAGGAGGAAAGAATCACCTACATCAGAGGTAAGGTTTCAAAGGTTTTCAAGCGAGGGGACAAAATGGTTGTCTGGGGCTCAGACACACTCAGCGGTGAGTTTGTGGAACTGGAAGCAGACCTTGTGGTTCTTGCCTCCGCAATTGTTCCGGCGCCTGATACAAAGAAGGTCGCAAATCTTCTGAAAATCCCGGTTGATGAGAATTCCTTCCTGAAAGAGGCACATCCAAAGCTAAGGCCTGTTGAAACCCTTGTTCAGGGTGTTTACATCTGCGGTGCAGCACATGGTCCAAAGGACATTCCAGAAACGGTTGCTCAGGCAAGTGGAGCAGCGAGCAAGGCAATTGCAATTCTTTCAGGCAAAGAACTGTACCATGAGCCCACAACAGCTGAGGTGAACATGGATGCATGCTCTGGCTGCAGGGTTTGCGTTAACCTCTGCCCATTCAGTGCTATTACATTCAACGAAACCACGCACACTGTTGAAATCAACGAGATTCTGTGCGAGGGCTGTGGCACCTGCGTTGCTGCCTGTCCCACTGGCGCTCTGAAACTCAGAAACATGACTGACAGGCAAATTTTCAACATGATAAGGGCAGCTCTTTCTGGAGGTGATTGAGTGGTTTTTGAACCAAGGATTGTGGCTTTTCTCTGCAACTGGTGTGCATACAGCGGTGCCGATTTAGCCGGTGTATCTCGCCTTCAGTATCCCCCAAACATGATTCCAATCAGGGTTATGTGCTCTGGTAGAGTAGACCCCCAGTTTGTGCTTGAGGCCTTTAGAAATGGCGCGGATGGTGTGTTTATTGGAGGCTGTCATACGCCAGGGGATTGCCATTATGTTGTTGGTAACTTCAAAGCGTTCAAACGAGTGGTGATGCTTAAAAAAATGCTGGAGCAACTTGGCATTGAGCCGGAAAGGCTGAGGATAGAATGGGTCTCTGCAAGTGAAGGCAGGAAGTTTGCAGAAGTGAGCAAGGAATTTGTGGAGCAGGTTAGGGCTCTGGGTCCATTGAATTACGGAAAAAGGGAAAAAGCATGAAGACACTGGTATTAGGGCTTGGGAATCCGTTGCTCGGTGATGACGGGGTTGGTATAGAAGCAGTTAATAGGCTCAGAACCAAACTGCAAAACAGGTCTGGAGATGTGGATTTGGAGACACTCAACGCTTCTGGTTTTGAGGTGGCAGAGAGGATGCTCGGGTATGAAAGGGTAATTGTAGTTGATGCGATTGCAGGCAGGATGCCAGGAACTGTGCATGTGTTTGGCACAGAAAAACTGAAACCCACAATCCACTTTACCAGTCCTCACGACATGAACATTCAGACAGCAATTGAATGGCTTAAGAGCCTTGAGAACTTTCCTGGGATTGTGAAATTTGTCGCGGTTGAGATTTTGCCAGATAATGAATTCAGGGAAGGATTGAGCGAAGAGGTGAGGCAGGCATTACCTTTAGTTGAGAAAATAATAATGAAGGAACTGGAAGGAGGTAAAAGAAATGCTGATAAATGAAGCTGAAATTGGAAAGCGAGAGAGTTTCATAAAACTTGTTGAGGAACTTTCAGGCCAGAATTTGTTTGCATGCTATCAGTGCGGCAGATGCTCAGCTGGCTGTCCCATGGTGAAGAGGATGGAGATAATTCCCAGCATGGTGATGAGGTTGGTGCAGCTTGGCGATGAAAAGGTGCTGGATAAAAACACATACTGGATTTGCGCATCCTGCTATACCTGTGATGTTCGCTGCCCGAAGGGAATTGACATAGCAAAGGTGATGGAGGCGTTGCGACAGATAAAGCTGAGAAAGAACATGAACTATGTGGACATAAGAAAGATTGAAGGAATTGAAGAACTGCCGCAGATTGCCCTGATTTCAAATTTCCGCAAGTACACTGGTTGAGGTGGTTAAATGAAAATTCCATATTTTCCTGGTTGTAGTTTAAAATCCGATGCGGCCCACTTCGAGCAATCAGCAATAGAGTTTTGCAAAGCGATAGGTGTGGAACTTGTTGAACTTCAGAACTGGAATTGCTGTGGCACTGTGCACTCGCTCACAACAGATGACATCATGCACCATCTTGCCTGCTTTAGAAACTTGATCCATGCTCAGGAATTGGGCAAGGAGTTGGGTACGAATAAACTGATCACACTCTGCGCAATGTGTTATAACACTCTGGCTCAAGTAAATGAACTTGCAAAAAGAAAGCCTGAGGACCTGAAGACTGCAAATGAGTTCATAGATGACCTGCCGGATTATGAGGCAAAGGTGGAGGTGCTCCATCTTCTCACATTCCTCAACAACTATGTGAGTTTTGAGAAAATTGCGAAGGTTGTCAAAGGAAGGTTGAATGGTCTTAAGGTTGCACCCTACTATGGTTGCCTGCTTGTCCGCCCGGAGCATGTGAAAATTGATGATAGAGAAAGGCCTGTGCTGCTTTCAAAACTGCTGAATTTGATGGGTGCACGGGTTGTGGAATTCCCTTATGCTGTTGAGTGCTGCGGTTCCTATCACACAGTAAATCTGAAGGAAGCAGTTGTGGAAAAAACCCACACAATCATAAACAACGCAAGAGAAAATGGGGCAGATGCCATTGTGCTCTCCTGTCCATTGTGCGAATTTAATCTGGATAAAAGGCAGAGAGATGTGAAGGCAGTTTATCCCGCATTTGAGCCAATGCCCGTGTTCTATTTCACAGAATTGCTAGCACTTGCTGCAGGCAAAAAGCTCAATGTCAATGCACATTATGTCTCGCCTGAAAATGTGCTTGCAAAATACAGGTTATGAGGTGGTTGAATGGAAGGAGCAAAAACAATAAAAGTGTACATAATGGGAAAGGAGCATGAAGTGCCAGAGGGCCTGACGATAATGAAAGCAATTGAGTATGCTGGCTACAGGATAGTTCGTGGAGCTGGCTGCAGAGCAGGGTTCTGTGGTGCCTGTGCAACGGTTTACAGGAAGGCGAATGACTACAAGCTCAGAGTTGCCCTTGCCTGCCAGACGCTTGCAGAGGATGGAATGTATCTCACAGAGATTCCATTTGTGCCGGCAACCAAGGCGGTTTATGAAATTGAAAAACTCACTCCCAAAGCAAACCTGATTCTCCAGTATTACCCCGAAGTTGCGAGATGTGTTGCCTGCAACACCTGCACAAAGTCCTGCCCGCAGGACCTGAAGGTGATGGACTATATCCAGGCAATGAAGCGAGGAGACATTGCGAAGGCTGCTGAGCTCTCCTTTGACTGCGTGCAGTGTGGTTTGTGTGCTGCTCGCTGTCCTGCAGAAATTGTGCATTATCATGCAGCCCAGCTTGCAAGAAGGGTCTATGGCAAATACCTTGCAAAACCCTCTCCAAATCTTGAGAAGAGAATCAGGGAAATTGAGGAGGGAAAGTATGCGGAGGAGATTAAGAAATTGAAGAGCATGCCACTGGAGGAATTGAAGAAGAGATACATGGAACAGCAGAAGAATGCTGAGAAGGAGGAGTGAATATGGAGTTAATAAGGGGTTATCCAGAATACATGAGGGAATCAATAGAAATGGTTGCGAAGACAAGAGAGGCAAGGGCAAAGGAAGTGATGCGCAGGCTCACGCTTGAAGAAAGGGAAGAGGTGCTCAAGGGTTTCCATCCTGATTACAAACCAGATGCAAAGGTGGAAATTAAGATCGGAGCAAGCAAGGGAGAGAAGGCACCGAGAGAGGTGGTAAGGCTTCTTGAGGGCGAACCCTTAGTTGATGAAAGCGATGTGGACTTGAAAAATGTGGATTTTGATGTGGACATTCTCATAATCGGTGGTGGTGGAGCAGGTACAGTGGCTGCTCTCTGGGCCTACTATTCTGGTGTACCAAGGGAAAACATTTTGATGTGTACAAAGCTTCGCCATGGCGATGCAAACACAATGATGGCACAGGGTGGAATCCAAGCTGCAGATAGACCTGAGGACTCGCCTGCAATCCATTACCTTGATGTGCTGGGCGGCGGTCACTTCACGAACAATCCAGACCTGGTGGAAAAGCTCGTGCTGGAGGCGCCGAACATAATAAAATGGCATGAAAGCCTTGGAGTTATGTATGACAAAGATGAAAATGGGAATTTCATAGAGATTTCCGGAGGTGGAACATCCAGATTCAGAATGCATTCCGCAAAGGACTATACAGGCATGGAGATAATGAGGGTTTTGCGGGATGAGTTTAGAAATCTTGGTTTGAGAGTGCTTGAGTTCACAAGTGCGGTGGAATTGCTCACTGATGAGGATGGAGAGGTTAATGGTGCGGTGCTTTTCAACATGGAGACAAGGCAGTATTATGTCGCAAGAGCCAAAGCAGTGATTCTTGCAACTGGTGGTTTCGGGAGATTGCACATAATGAATTTTCCCACAACAAATCACTATGGTGCAACTGGTGATGGCCTGGTGCTTGCTTACAGAGCAGGTGCACGGCTCGTGGACATGGACTCTGTGCAATACCATCCAACAGGAGTTGCCTATCCTGAGCCAATTGTAGGCCTCCTGATTACAGAGAAAGTCCGGGGCCTCGGTGCCCAGGTTGTGAACAAATTCGGGAAACAGTTTGTGTTTCCGCTTGAGCCCAGGGATGTAGAGGCCGCGAGCATAATCAAGGAATGCTATTCTACTGAGAACTATGTGGTCACACCCACGGGACTCAGAGGTGTCTGGCTTGATTCACCGCTTATTGAGTTGTTGCGTGGCGAAGGCACGGTGAAAAAGAGCCTCGGGGCCATGTATAGAATGTTTGCACGCTTTGGAATTGATATGAGCCAGGACCCGATTCTCACATTCCCAACACTTCACTACCAGAACGGTGGTGTTGCCATAAATGTGAATGCAGAGACTGATGTGAAGGGATTGTTTGCATGCGGCGAGGTTGCAGGCGGAATTCATGGAAAGAACAGGCTGATGGGCAATTCGTTGCTTGATGTAAATGTCTTCGGAAAGATTGCAGGCATTTCCGCTGCCAGGTATGTGAAGCACAAGCGGAGCAAGGGCAAGCTCACACTGGGCCATGTGAAGAAATACATGAAGGAATTGAAGGAGGCTGGAATAAAGTCAGAGCTAAAGGCACCGATGCTCTTGCCCGACTATCGGGGCAAGGCTGTGCTGAGCAGGCAGCTGGACATAGTTGTGTGAAATGAAGAAGTATGTGCTGGATGCCTCTGCAGTGCTCTGTGGTAAGGATATTGTAGCAGGTGCTGAAATCTATGTGCCTCCATCAGTGGCAGAGGAGCTGGGCAAGGGGAAATACAGGAGAAAACTGGAGAATTTAGTTGGAATCACAGTTAAATTTGCAAGGCCTAAAAAGGAGAGCAGGGAGATTATCAGAAGGGAGGCAAACAAAACAGGAGATTTGCTCAGGCTCTCCAGTACTGACATAGATGTGCTTGCTCTGGCTCTGGATTTAAAAGCCACAATTCTCACAGACGACTACTCCATTCAGAATGTGGCGAAACACATGGGAATTGAGTATCAACCCATTGCAGAGTCTGGAATAAAGGAGGAGTTCCGGTGGGAGTATGTTTGCATGGGATGTAGAAGAAAGCTTGGCAAGGCACTGAAAGAATGCCCGATATGCGGTGCTGAAGTAAAAACAAAAAGGAGAAAAAAATGAGAAAAGTTTACCTTTTTTCTTTCTTGGTCTCCAATTTAATCCAAAATTTGATTAATAATTTTGTATAAAATTTTTACAATAATCATCAACGAAGCCCACAGCATTTGTGCCTGGGCTTTTTCAGTTCACTGGACTGGTAGAGAACCTATACAACATCTTCTGTTAGGAAGTTTAATATATCTGGATATATTGTGTCATATGAGGTCACCTAAAATATGTCTTTACGGTTTGGCGAAGGTAATAGGTCCTTTATTACCATGTCTGGTGGAGGGACATATGCATGAAGGGAACAAGGTTGAAATCAGAATTGCTTGTTGCGGTCTGGGTAATAGGTTTCCTTATCTGTGCGACATCATTTGGGGTAGATAGCGAGAGAAGCATCAACAGCCAGTATGAAAACACAATTTCTCTCTCCTATCAGAGCCCTACTCTAAAAGTTAGTGTCTCTGTTGATAAAATAAAGGAGAGAAGACCAGTAGATGTTACGGTGGTCGTGAAAGATGCATATGGAAAACCAGTGCCCAACGCTACGGTTGGTGTATACATACTGAAGGATTCGCATCTGCAACCTACAGACATTCCAAACGGGACTACGAACTCTGAGGGAATTGTAGAATTTAAAGGGATTGTAATAAGGGATGTCCCAGAAGGCACTCAGGTTTATTTTGTTGCGGTATATTACTGGGACTATGGATACTGGGCGGTAACTGTTGAAAAAGCGACATCTCTTGAACAGAATATATGTATTATTGTAGCAGTGCCAGTAATAATACTTGGAATTGCACTTATTGTTTATAGCATATTTAATCTCGTGAGGAAAAAAGTTAGTAAGCCTCGGGGTGCGGTTTTTGGTACATCCTTGTTAGTTATTACTGGTTTCTACTTATTTTTTTATTTCACAGGTTCGTTTGAATGGGATAAATTTCTGGAAGTTGATGTTTTCGTTAAATCCATAGTATTATCGATTATCGCACCGATAGTTTTAGAGATCACTGTAAACTCATGGTATGTTTCTACAGTTATTCCACAGAAACGGTTTAAAGCGGAAAAAATAGAGAAGATTTTTGCAAAACATGAAGACCCCTCCTCAGAAGCCAAAGCTCTTCAGCATGTCGATCGTAATCTTGTGTTTAAAAAATGGAATGAAATGTTTGAAAAATGGATAAAAAATCTAGAGTCGGAAAAAAATGCTCGGTACTTCCTCGAGGGCAGTAAAAACATGCTTCAATCATTTAGATGCATCAAAGAGAACAAACATTATGGCGGAGCATCTATTGGGCGGAAGGAGGTTGAAAGTTTCTATGATGGTAAAATAATACAGACGCTAAAGGAGCCATATACACTTTATAAGGAAAATGAAATCAAAAAACCAGAATCACCACCAAAAGGGTTGTTCATAAATGAACGGAAAATTTTTCCCTATTCTCAGAGAGAAATTGGATGTCCAGAATGCAATGGTAAGGGTAAAGTTAAATGCTATAGCTGCTCTGGGACAGGAGTAATAAAGTGTCCAAAGTGTGATGGAAGAGGATATTTCCTAGAAAAATTTGTAGTAGAGAAAGAAATAGGGCCGAGTTCCAGTAGTAGTGGCGTAACCCATGGACCTGTAGGAGGGTGGTGGACTGAGGAGAGGAAAATAAAACATCCTTCCGGTGTAGAGACAAAAGTAAATATATCACACTATGCATCCTCTGGGACACCAGGGTACCTAAAATACGAAATACAACCGCTTAAAATAAAGCGCACAGAGCATGTAACACGTACCTGCGGTTTATGTGGGGGTAAGGGAAATATTGGAGTGTGCGAAACATGTAATGGAAGTGGCATGCTCGGTTGCCTGCGTTGCGACACACAGGGAAAGTTGAGAGAGCTCAGCGTAAAGATATGGGATTGTAGTGACATCATGGATTTCAACACGCATCTGCCCAGCGATAAAATAGAAATCCGCTGGGATAATTTTAATGATATTTCCTCAGTTCAGATGGAGGAAGGTAAAAAAAGCCTGGAGATCAACAGAATTCTGAGAGACCTTCAAGAGAGACATGAGAAGTGGATAAAGGGAAGTTCTGGAAGTGTGCTTTCTACAGAGTATAAAGCGTATGTATTCCCTGTAACAGAATGTATTGTTGAGTATAATGCCGATACGGGAAAAAAGACATTTTCTTTATGGGCGATAGGTACGCCAAAAAAATGGATACTTATAGCACCAGAAGTCCAACTTCCACTAAAACCAAGCGAGAAATTTTCAAGGAGACACATATGGTTTGCGTTGACTATCCTTTCAGAAATTATTATTTTTGCGTTCCTATATAAACTGCTGGTATTTACATAACCAAAACCATTTGCTCAACACCTAAACTCCGCCGAACTAATAACTATTTTTACAACTAGCATTGTACTATCATGGGACCTCGTGAACGCCTGCAGGGGAGAGTAATTCGTCCATAGATTTAAAATCTGCGAAATACACTTCAGCAGGTGTTCTGAGTTCAATACCCCAGTGTGGTCTCTCTGTATTCTACCACTCAATGTAATCTAGCAAGCGCTCACTGCTCTGAGACATGCGGTAGTGGCCAGAAAAATCTCTGGTGGAAGTCGCTCAGAGAAAGGTGCAAAAATATATTCCATCCTCTTATCAATATTTCGGACACTTCAGTTGAAATGATCTGAACTCCTTACATGGGGTAAAAATATCCTTCTTACTTCACATGGGTGACCTCTTACTTTGAGGACTTGGAGGCGATAAAGATGAGTGGAAGCGATGAGAACTGAAGAAACCCCAGAATTCCAACTGTGTTATCCCGTAATTATTTCGCTTCATAAGATTTCACCTCCAAGTGTGATTTCAACCATTCTCACATAGTTACCTACGATAATGTCGGTGAGTTTTCTATACAGTGCTTCTCCTGGTGTCTCCAG
>JAWACX010000061.1:0-8820 GCA_038896575.1 Thermoplasmata archaeon | reverse complement strand
GTTTTTATTCAGGGAATTCTTAGAAATAAATTAAGGTTTTGGAGTTGTGAATAGAACCATGCTGCTTTATATACTAGCACCCCAAATCTTTATGACCCAATGTTTGTTCCAAAATTCAAATATATCCTAAGTTTCGCAAGTTCATGTTTTCGGAAATACTGGCTAAAACGCTTTTCGTATGCCATAAAACGAAAAGTATATATATGGCCTCGCTATTCCTTATACCATGCATGTGACCACCAGGAAGTACAAGGACAAGATATACCATGCTTTCGGGAAATAACACAAATTAGAATCGGTAAGCCTATCGGCTTAATCAGAGCAATAGATGAAATTTTATCAGATTATGGAATTAAACCCTGGCTGAAGAAGATTTTTTTCAACAACTATGCAGAATTTCTTGAGGAACTTGCTTACAGATTTTATGCGATTTGCTCAGAGCGAATGTTGTTTTTGGCAACAGAGAAACCAAATTTGAAGGGGATAATGTATCAATGGCAATTTATGGTTATTCAAGAGACCACAGGAGTGATAGGAAGCAGGCAGTTATTCTGCTTGTGCTTGTAGTTGAGTATCCAGTGTATTCGTATGTATTTGAGGGAAACAAGAGGGATGTGAGTGTATTTCTGGATGTAGTAAAGGATTTGAAAGAGCGTTTGAATATTGAAGCGCGATTTGTAGCTGATCCCGATATATCCTTGGATTGCTCTCATACCACCTGGATAGAGTAAAGGGATGTTTTGAGTGGTTTGGAAGTGAGTGAAATACTGGATTTTATGGCATACGAAAAAATAAAAATCGTTTTTCTCATGTTTTGGTGGTGCCAGCATCTTATATTCTGCAAGAGATTTAACCATAGCAAGGTTTACATACTGCGAGAGTTGGGTTTAAATACCAGATTGCTATTTGTCGCTCAATGGGAAAAATTGCATTTATTACTGGAATCACGGGTCAGGATGGCTCCTACCTTGCAGAGTTTTTGCTCTCAAAGGGTTACGAGGTCTATGGCCTCGTGCGAAGGCTTTCCGTTCCAAACACCAAAAACATCGAGCACATTCTTGATAAAATCACATTGCTTGATGGTGATTTAACCGACCAGGGTTCTTTGATTGCAGCGCTCACTGTTGCCCAGCCGGACGAGATCTACAACCTTGCTGCCCAGTCCTTTGTGCAGACCTCTTTTAAACAGCCAGTTCTTACTGCGGAGGTTACAGGCGTTGGTGTAGTCAGATTACTGGAGGCAATGCGTGTGGTCTGCCCGGATGCAAGATTTTACCAGGCATCCACGAGTGAGCTCTATGGCCTTGCCAAAGAAGTGCCCCAGAATGAGAATACACCATTTCATCCCAGAAGTCCCTATGGGTTTGCAAAGCTAATGGGATATTGGGCCACTGTGAACTACAGGGAAAGTTATGGTTTTCATGCCTCCAATGGAATTCTGTTCAACCATGAGTCTCCCAGGAGGGGGATAGAGTTTGTGACAAGGAAAATTACAGATGGTGTGGCGAAAATAAAATATGGCCTTGCGAATGAGATAATTTTAGGAAATTTGGATGCAAGGCGGGACTGGGGGTATGCACCAGAGTATGTAGAAGCCATGTGGCTAATGCTCCAGCAGGATAAACCTGATGATTATGTGATTGCTACAGGCGAAACCCATACTGTTAGGGAGTTTGTGGAACTCGCATTCGAATATGCTGGCATTGACAACTGGGAAAAATATGTTAAAACAGACCCGAAGTTCTATCGGCCTGCAGAGGTGCACGTGCTTTGCGGGGACGCTTCAAAAGCCAGGAGAGTACTTGGATGGAAGCCAAAAGTCACATTTAAAGAACTGGTAAGGATAATGGTGGAGGCGGATTTGGAGAGGTATAGGAATCTCCTAAAACATAAAGAGGTAGTGTAGGTGAGTAGATGAAGCGATGGATACCTGTTGGTGATTTAAGGATTGGTGAGGAAGAGAGACAAGCGGTGATAGATGTTTTAGAAAGTGGAAGGATTTCCGAGGGCAGAAAACTTATAGAATTTGAGAAAAAATTTTCGGATTATGTCGGAACGAAATACTGCATTGGAGTAAGTTCTGGTACTTCTGCCCTCCTCTGTGCTTTAACTGCACTAAAAACAATTTACGGAGAAAATAAGCCATATATAGTTACCACCCCCCTAACATTTATTGCTACAGTAAACTCTATCGTGTTGACAGGGCATAAGCCAATTTTTGTAGATATCTCTCTAGAGACCTTCAATATAACTCCAGAGAATATTAAAGAAGCCGTTGAGAACAAACCTGACGAGATCCAGGCAATATTACCCGTGCATCTTATGGGTTATCCGTGTGAGATTATAGATCTAATACCCTATTTGAAAGAGAACAATATCCCAATAATCGAAGATTCTTCCCAAGCCCATGGTTCCCTCTATCATGATGGCACCAAAACAGGCTCAAAAGGCCTCTGCGGGACATTCTCCTTCTATGTAGCCCACAATATTCAGGCTGGCGAAATGGGAGCAATTACCACAAGCGATGAAGAATTTTGGAGAATATGCAGAAAAGTGAAGGCACATGGAAGAGCTTGTGATTGTGCAATATGTACAAGAAGCAAGGGAACTTGCCCCAAACTTACCGAGAACATGGATCCCAGATTCACACATGAAATAATTGGATATAATTTCAAGCTTATGGATTTTGCACCGGCACTTGCAATAGTACAATTAAAAAAAGCGGACGAAATAATCGCTAAAAGAAGAGAAAACGTTAAATATTTGAATGATTGCCTCTCACAATTCTCAGATATCCTAAAATTACCAAAATTGAATCCGAATGTAAGTTACCTAGCATATCCCCTTATCCTCAACCCTGAGAAAACCACCAGAGCAAAATTTCAAAAGATGTTAGAAGCTGAAGGGATTGAGAGTAGACCAATTTTTGGGTGCATTCCCACTCAACAGCCAGCATACTCTCACATGAAAAAGGAGTGGGAAGGTAAACTTCCAAATGCAGAATTTGTAGGTAAAAACGGTTTTTATATCGGATGTCATCAATATCTTGATGAAGATGATTTAAATTATATTGTTGATGTTTTTAAAAGGGTGATTTCTTCACTTATGTGAGAAATAAAAAGCTTTTTTTTGGTCGAAAGAAAAATATACCCCAAGAATTTGCTTATGCCCATGAAGGAACCGGATATAGTACACATCTATGATCCTTCGGTCCCTGAGGGTACTGGTCACGGGACAGTAATCCGAAAGCTTCTCCCCCTAATACAAGAATACTCTACAAACAGTGGTTTCTCGGTTGCTTCACATTACCTATATTTCACAAAGTTTGAGTCTAAAGCGGGATATTATATTAAAACATGGATGAGAAAATTCTCTTTATTCCCGTCGGGGAGGATAATACATGCATTGGATCCCGGATGGGCTACGCCTAACACAAACTTTCTCACATACTACGATATCTGGCCTCTCAAATTTAGGAAATATGGTATAAAGGGCATTGGTGACAAAATAGAATGGAAAATGAGGATTTTAGCACTTAAAAATGCGGAGTGCATTTTGAGTATTAGTGAGTGGTCAAAAAATGAACTGGTAGAATACGCAAACATCAACCCAAAAAAAATCCGCGTTGTAAGATTGGGAATAGACCATCAAAAATATTATCCAGTTCAGGAAAAGGGAGAGTTCTTTTCCTCTTCCAAAATAAATATAGTATCTGCTGGGAGCAACGAGCCGAGAAAAAATTTTGTCCTGGTTGTTAAGTCACTGGAATACTTGAGGGAGCGGGGAGTAGAAGCAAGGTTTGTGAGATTTGGCCCCACAACCTGGGCAGAACAAAAAAAGGAGATTGAGGAAATAAAGATGAAGAAAAAGCTTGATGTTGTGGAACCTGGTGTGGTTTCAGAAGAAGTTCTGCGTAAACACTATTCTTCGTGTGATGTGTTTGTGTGGCCGAGCATATACATAGAGAGCCTTTCAACTATAGAGGCATTGGCATGTGGTGCGAAGGTGGTAGTCTTGGATAGAGTGTTCAATAGGGAATTCCTCAGTGATGTTGCCGTATATGTAAAAAACAATGACCCTAAGGAATTTGCTGAGGGAATAATTGAGGCTTTAAAAATGGATATAAAAAATAAAGGTATTGAACATGCGAAAAAATATTCGTGGGAAAAGACAGCCAGCAATTACCTAGAAATTTACAAAGAATTCCTCCAAGAGAGATAGCTTTAAATAGTAATTAAATATTCTAATGATGGATGGAGGTAAGCTACTATGCAGAAAATATTATCTTTGATTATGAGTGTAGTAGTTTGTAGTACAGCATTATGTACAATTGCAGATATAGAAAAAGCCTGCCCAGAAAAATGGGAACTATCTGGTATAGAATTCCCGAGTAATGCGTGGTATCCCTTGACCCAACAACCAAAGCCCTCCGCACGGACCCATGCCGAAATGGTCTATTATGAAGCTGCAGGGGTGTTTATTCTATTTGGCGGTAACACGGGAACAAATCAAGAGAACAGTGAAACCTGGGAATACAACCCGAAAACGAATACTTGGAAACTTTTGAATCCCTCAAACTCACCACCTGGAAGACATGCTTTTGCAATGGTTTACGATTCGAATAACAGTAAGATCGTATTGTTTGGAGGTATTTCTAGCAGTACAGGCACTGTTTACTCGGATACATGGGTTTATGATTACTTTTCCAATGTATGGACCGAGATGCACCCAAGTACCAGACCTTCAGCTAGATACGGACATGAAATGATATTTGATAAGAAACACGGAGTATGTGTTCTATTTGGAGGTACGAGTGGATATAGTTATTTAAGTGATACATGGGTGTATTCATATTTAAGTAACACATGGATAGAAATGTCTCCCTCTAATCACCCTCCAGGGGTTGAAGACGCATCATTTGCGTATGATGAGGAATATGGAAGATGTGTCCTTTTTGGGGGTAAAATCACTTCAAATTTTGGTTTTCTTACAGCAACATGGTGTTACGAGTATAGAACAAACACATGGACGAATCTAAATCCCTCAAACTCTCCAAGCGGGAGATGGAGCGCGAAAATGATTTACATACCTACAATAAAGAAAATTGTTCTGTTTGGAGGAGACACGACCGGCTCCACTGCTACAAATGACACATGGGTTTATGATAGTGCTGCGAATACATGGACAAAGATAACTATTTCCACCCCAATAAGTCCTAGAGTTAATTACGGAGCAGCTACTGATGGCGAATTATTTTATTGTGCATACGGAGCAACTCCATATGAGCGTCTTAGCGATACATGGGTGTTTGATCCCAAAAATCCGTCCTGGTTCTGCCTTGAGCCCACCGAGAGACCTTCTGCGAGAAGGCACACAGAAGTGGTTTACCATGAGGCAGCAAATGTTTTCATCCTTTTCGGAGGCAGAACAAGTGCAAATACGCTGAATGGAGAGACATGGGTTTATGAACCCAGAACTAACACATGGCGAAATATGAATCCGAGCACTGCACCATCTGCAAGGGATGCTTTTGCAATGGCGTACGATTCGATAAATCAAAAGATTGTACTATTTGGTGGCAGAACATCAACCAATAGCTACATGTCAGATACATGGGTTTATGATTACTCTGCGAATACCTGGACGAGAGTATATCCTACCACAAGTCCGCCTGGCAGATATGGACATGAGATAGTTTTTGATAAGAAAAATGGTGTGTTCGTGATGTATGGGGGAAGAGATAGTTGGGGTGCCTTGAGTGATACCTGGGTTTACAATTATGCAACAAACACCTGGACACAGAAGATAACCGCACAAAATCCTGGAGGACTTGAAGAACCAACCCTCGCCTATGATGAAAGTAGCGGAAAGTGCGTCCTTTTCGGCGGCAATACTGGCTCATCACTTAAAGCAGAGACATGGACATATGACTATAGCACAAACAGCTGGACCAAACTGCCAACATCCATAGCACCATCAGCAAGATGGGCAGCAAAGATGTCGTATGTTAGCGTTCATCAAAAAATTATTTTGTTTGGTGGTGCATGTGGTCTAAGTGGGAGCCCTTACTCCAATGAAACATGGGCATATTCCTCCTCTGCAAATACCTGGACCTTGCTGAATCTGAGCAAAGTTCCGCAAGCACGAGGTGCCCATGCATTAGCAACAGATGGGAAATCAGTGTATGTGTTTTATGGAGATGCTGGAGCATACCCAACCCAACCTTTCAACGACACCTGGGTGCTGAATCTAGGCACAGCCCCTAGCCCACCCAGAAATCTTGTAGCAACGGCAGGGCACAGCAAAATCTTCTTGAATTGGGAAACACCAGGAAGTGATGGTGGGAGTACAATTACCGGATACAAAATTTACAGGGGCACAAGCTCAGGCAATCTCACATATCTAACCACTGTGGGCACTCAACTCAACTATACTGATACTGCTGTGACCTTAGGCACCACCTACTACTATGCTGTGAGTGCTGTGAATGCCATTGGAGAGAGTGCTTTGTCTAACGAGGCAAGTGCCACGCCTTTAGCTCCATCAGTCCCATCAGTGCCCAAAAATTTCACTGTTATATCCTCCTTTGAAAATGTAACTCTGAGTTGGGAACCACCAGTTGATGACGGAGGCACACCCGTAATTGGCTACCGTCTCTACAGGGGTAACACCTCTACAAATCTGTCCCTTTATGCAGAACTTGGGAACCAGCTTACCTACAAAGATACAAATGTGAGTGTGGGCAAGGTTTACTATTATGCTCTAAGTGCGCTCAATAACATAGGTGAGGGAAACAGGACGGAGGTTCTGGTAGTAGAGGTTTATGGGTATGGAGCTCCCTCGGCACCAAGGAATCTTGTAGCTGAAATCGGTGACAGAAAAATCACGCTCAGTTGGGTACAGCCAGCAAGTGATGGTGGCAGTCCGATTACAAACTATAGGATTTACAGGAGTACTGTATCTGGCACAGAAACGCCATTCGCAATTATTGGCAACTACACAGCCTATACAGATACAAATGTGACCCCTGGAGTAACATACTACTATCAGGTTGCAGCGATTAATGCAATTGGAGAAGGAAACAAATCAAATGAGGCGAATGCAACCGCGGCAACCACACCATCTCAACCAAAGAATTTAACAGGTTACTTTGATACACCAGGGAGTGTGGTGCGGCTTGCCTGGCAGCCCCCGAGTGATACGGGCGGAATGCCAGTTTCTGGGTACAAGGTTTATCGTGGGCTTGGGAGTGGAACTGAGACCTATCTGGACACTGCAAGTGCCCTTGCCTATGTTGATGCCAACATCCAGTTCGGAAAAACTTACTATTATGTTGTAAGGGCTTACAATGCAGTTGGCGAAAGCACTGCTTCGAACGAAATTTCAGTGCTCACAGGCTATCTTCCATCCCAGCCCCGTTTTCTGACCGCTTCTGTGCAGGACAAGAATGTGACGCTAACATGGGTGATGCCTCTGGATACTGGCTATTTCCCGATCACAAACTACAGAATTTACAGGGGTATTGAACCAACCAATCTTTCCCTGATTGGAATCAACCCCAACATAACTTCCTACACAGACATGGTCACAACTGGTGGAACTTACTACTACGCAGTTAGTGCTGTGAATGCTGTTGGGGAAGGTGCAAAATCAGAGGTGGTAAGTGCAACTGTGATTGGTACACCGGGCAAGGTAAGAAATCTCACAGCGGAAGGAAAAGCCGGGAAAATTGTGCTTAACTGGGAAGCGCCCTTGAGCGATGGTGGAAGCCAGATAACGAATTATAAGGTTTACAGGGGCCTGAGCTCAGATAATCTCTCCCTTCTGGCTACACTCGGAGTCCAGTATTCCTATACAGACACAAACATCACATCTGGCATAGAATACTTCTATGCTGTGAGTGCAGTGAATGGATTTGGCGAGGGATTGCTTTCCGATGTGGTAAGTGCAAAAGCGATTGGAGTTCCAAGCAAGGTTCAGTATCTTGAGGCAAAGCCTGGCAACGGAACTGTGCTCCTGACATGGTATCCTCCATTGAGTGATGGGGGAAGCCCGGTCATCAAATATAACATTTACCGGGGCTTGAATGAGAGCAACCTGACGAAAATTGCAGAGGTGAGCAATACAAATTACACAGACAAAAATCTGAAGAACGGAGTCAGATACTGCTACGCTGTAAGCGCTGAAAATGCTGCTGGAGAAAGCGAGAGGGCAATAGTGAGTACAACGCCCTTCACGGTGCCGGGCAAGGTGCTGAATCTTCGTGTCTTGAGCAAATTGCTCTGTGTAACACTGGAATGGACCAAGCCCACGGACGATGGCGGTTCGGAAATCACTGCATACAGAATTTACAGATGGGCAGATGGAGAAAATGAGACATTGCTTGAGGAAGTGGAAGCAGGCAACACAACATACATTGACAGCAGTGTGGAACCTGGAAAGACATACCATTATAGGGTCTCTGCAGTAAATGCTGCTGGGGAAGGTGAAAAATCCGATGAAATCAGAGTGACTGTAGAGAGCGGAGAGGCAATAGTTAACGCCTGCCTTCTCGGCATTCTGCTGGCTGTGATTGCTGGTGTTGTAGTTGTAGCCCTCCTTGTCTATTTCCTGTTCCTGAGAAAGAAGAAGGGAAAACCAGAAACGCAGAAATCCGCACATGGAGGTAACAGGAAATACTGATGTGTCTTCCTGTTCAAGTTTTTTTATGATTTCAGCGGAGCAAGGCCGCACGCGGAACAAAAGAAATGGTTGAAAAGATGCGGGACACATCAACTTTGGTTGAAGCATAGGCTATAGTATAGTCGCAATGAAGCCCAG
>JAWACX010000060.1:0-8884 GCA_038896575.1 Thermoplasmata archaeon | reverse complement strand
GCACCCAACCTTTCCCTTATCTTTTCATGCTCCTCTATGTGAAGACCCTTAATCCTTTTTTCAATTTCACGAAGGACTGCACACACAGTTTCGGGTGTCTCGCCGGTAACCCCTCTTGATGGTGATGCCTCTCCGATGCCAACAATTCCAGCATCTGTGTGAACCTTCACAATGACACCTGTGTATCTATCAGAGCTTCCTGTAGCAATCACGAACATCTTTTTCCTTGGAATTTCCAAAAGCTCAAACTCAATCCTCTCAATCCTCATTTATCCATGCCTCCACATTCCTTCCTTCAACCTCAACCAGAGCATATCTTCCGTGTTTTGCAGGACCTGGATTGACAACCAGCGTATTTCCGAAAATTCTTTCAATTCCTGCCGCTTCGTGTATGTGGCCGCAGAGCACCGCAACTGGCTTCTTTTCCTGCACAATTCTATCCACGGCGGTGCTGCCCATATCCTCTGAAATTCTGGCACGGACAAAGGAAATGGGCGGAGTATGGGTCACAAGCACTGTGTTCTCTCCAACAATTTTCTGGAGTGCAGTGTAAATCTCCTCCTCGGTGTAGAGGTTTCCATAGGCCCAGGGCGTTCCATTCGCCCCGCCAAAACCGGAAAATTTCAGGTTCTGAAATTCCTGTGTTGTTGCATGGAGATGCACAATGTTCTCTCTCACCTGAATCCTCTCAAATGTGTCTGGAATGTCACAGTTTCCGAGGACAACAAATGCCCTCTGGCTCAACTGATTCAGCACCCGTGCTGCAAATTCATAGGGGCCGAAATGAGTGATGTCCCCGCAGATAACCACAAGGTCTGGCTTCTCAGAAGCTATTGCACGCAGGAGTGTGTCAAGCCCTCGCTGGGAAGCATGAATATCCGTTACCTGCAGAATTCTAACCCTCATCTTCTCCTTCAGTCTCCCCAGCTTCTTCATCAATTTTCATTCCTGAGAATATGTCAATGACAGGCGGAAGCTTGCCTTTCCGGCTCAAATTCACTGCCTGGGTTTTGGAGTATCTATGAACAATGTCAGCCTTCTCATCCTCAAATGACCAGGGTCGGACAATGAGTAATTCATTTTCCCGTATCCACTTCTTCTTTCTCATTTTGCCAGGAATTCTACCTAGCCTGGACTTTCCATCCTCGCAGATAACTCTGATGTGAGTTGAACCCAGCAGTTGATGCGCGATTGCAAACATTTCGTTTTTTGAGCGATCTGGTAAGGGCACCCTCGTGTAATTTTCAGCACTTTCTTCTTCCTTCATCATTCCTCTCCAATACTGATTGTGTAATTAAATCTTTTGTGCAACCCCTTTGGGGAAAAAGCCAACCAAACAGTTAAATATTTGTGGAGTTTGTGTGAGATAGCAAACTTATACGGTGAATTACCATGTATTTCATAGAACGGGTTGAAGATGTGGTTCGGATTCCACCATCAAGACTTGGAGAAGATTACGAGAGTGTGGCAAAGGAGATAGCCACACACAACCAGGAAGGGAAAATTATCGGAGATAAGGGAATGATTGTGCTGATAAAAAATGTGGAACTGAAAGGAGAGGGTACAATTGTTCATGGCGATGGCGGTGTTTATCAAACTGTTGAATACGATGCGCTCTTTTTCAAGCCAGTTATTGGTGAAGTGGTAGAGGGGACTGTTGTGGAGATTATGAAGTACGGCGCCTTTGTGAGAATTGGACCCTTTGATGCCCTCCTTCACATCAGCCAGATTATGGATGACCGTGTGGAAATTGACGAACATAATCAGAGGCTTCTCGGAAAGGAGACAAGGAGGGAGTTAAGGGTGGGGAACAAGGTAAGGGTAAGAATTGTGGCTGTAAGCTTGAATGAATTCTCACCCCAGGATTCAAGAATCGGACTTACAATGAGACAGCCAGGTTTAGGAAGAATTGAATGGCTGGAGGCGGCAGCCGCAAGGCAGCAGAGTTAGGAGGTGAAAAAATACCTCAGGCGAGTTTGAGGGCCTGCAAAACCTGCCTCATGCTTACAGAGGCAGATAAGTGTCCAAGATGTGGAACTCCCACTACAAGAGACTGGCAGGGCTATCTGATTGTTGTTGACCATACAAAATCCGAGATTGCGCGGATGAACGGAAGAAACGAAAATGGTAGATATGCCCTGCGGGTCAGATGAAGTTGTAATACAGTGGCGAATGCCTGATTCACTCAGGGAGAGATTCGGGAGAGTTCTCGGGAAAATTGTGAATGTTGAGGAGGTAAAGGGTCTCAAGCCAGAGGAGATTGCCTGCATAGGGGATGTGTGCACAATAACTTTGCTTGAAGCTGGTATAAGGCCAAAGCTATGCATCGTGGATTATGCGACAAAGCGTTTCTCACTTCAGGAGGCAAAGGCAAAAATTCTCGGCCTGATTGGCTATGATAGAATTTTCTGGCTTGTTAAGGATGAGCTAAATGCAAAGGTGCCTGTTGATTTCTGGCTCGGCATCAGGGTCAGGAATCCTCCATCCACAATTACCCTGGAACTCTGGGAGGCCATAAAATACGCCTATGCAGTGGAAAATCCGGCGTTGATAGAGGTGGAAGGTGAGGAGGACCTTGCAGCCCTTGCCTGTATTGCCCTTGGAAAAATAGGGACAAAAGTTATATATGGTATACCTGATGTTGGGATGCAACTCCTCCATGTAACCGAGGAATTGAAACAAAATGTTAACGCAGTGCTGAAACAGATGGAGGTGCCAGAATGGAAATCGAAATAATCTCGAAAAAAGAAAATGTGCTGCTGGACAGAACAGAAATCAAATTCAAGATTGTCCATGATAAGAGCGGGACACCCAGAAGAGATGAAATAAGGACCAAGCTGGCTGAATTGCTGGCTGTAAACAAGGACCTGCTTGTGCTGGACCACATGGAGCCGAAGTACGGTGTGAATCACACTGAGGGTTATGCAAAGGTGTACAAGAGCAAGGAGGGCATGGAGATAGAGAGAATGCCTGTGCTTGTGAGAAATAAACTGAGAGAAAAGAAGAAAAAGGAAGGAGGCCAGCAGGCGGCGGCTAAGGAGGGGTGATTTAGATGTCCAAGGAAAGTTTGATGAAACTCTACGAGGTTTCTGGCGAGACTCTTATAAGAAAGAGGAAAACCTGCCCGAAGTGTGGTCCTGGTTGCTTTCTCGCTGAACATGAAAATAGGGTTTCCTGTGGTAGATGCGGTTACACTGAATTCAAGAAGTGATGGGCCCGTGGTGTAGTTTGGATATCACAGAGGCCTCCGGAGCCTCAAACTCGGGTTCAAAATGGTTTTAATGGTCTCCATTAGAGCCAGGAAAATCCCGACGGGCCCGTTATTTTTTGTGCTGCCAGTCTTACTCGCAACCTTGGTTTTGTATGCCAGTTGCTCGTCCCGACGGACCCGTTATTTTTCTGTATTTTTGGGCCTCCAATTCCCAAACCTTTTTATCATCTCGGAAATCTCCTCAATCAATGTCAGTTTTTCATCGGTTGCATCCAGAACTCCAGAAGGCAATCTTCGGTGCAGGGCTCAGGGAGCCAACCCCAATTCAGGAGAGGGGAATTCCTGAAGTGCTATCCGGCAAAAATGTGCTCCTCATTGCTCCCACAGGCACAGGGAAAACTGAAGCAGGGCTTCTACCCGTTCTCCATAAAATTATCGTGGAAAAAAGGGAGCCAGTTGCCTGTATCTATGTAACCCCCTTGCGGGCCCTCAACCGGGATATGCTCCGTAGAACCCAGATGCTCTGCGAATCGCTTAGCCTAAAAGTTGCTGTGAGGCATGGAGACACCAGCCAGTACGAAAGGGGCAGGCAGGCAGAAGCACCGGCACATCTGCTCATTACGACACCTGAAACCCTTCAAATCCTCTTTCTTGGCAGAAAACTCAGAAGGTCTCTGAAAAATATTCGTTACATAATAATAGATGAAATCCACGAACTATGCAACGACCGCGGCTACCAGCTTACAGTAGCCCTTGAACGCCTGGAAAAACTTTCTGGAAATGAAATCCAGCGTATCGGTCTCTCTGCCACAGTTGGAGAGCCAGAGGAAGTTGCAAGTTTTCTTGGAGGAATGGATAGAGAGGTCAAGGTTGTGGATTGCGGAATGGAAAAGAGCCTGGTAATTGAGGTCCAGGTTCCTGCGGTGAAAGAGGAGGATAAAAAGCAGCTGGAAAATCTAACGCCTGAAAATGTGGCAGCAATGCGGGAGATTGCAGAGAGATTAGAAAACCAGAGAGGTGTGCTCGTTTTTGTGAATACAAGGGCTGCAGCGGAGTTCCTTGGTGTGCACATGCAGCATCTTTTCCCAGACCTCAGGCTTGGAGTCCATCACGGTTCGCTTGCCAGGGAAGTGAGAATAGACACAGAGGAGAGGTTCAAGAAAGGAGAACTCAGGGCAATTATCGCCACCTCCTCGCTTGAACTGGGAATTGACATAGGGCATGTGGATATGGTTATTCAGTACAACAGCCCAAGACAAGCAGGGCGGCTTTTGCAGCGTGTTGGGAGAAGCGGTCATGGAATTGGAAAAACTTCAGAGGGAAGGATTATCTGCGAGGACCCTCTGGATGCGCTTGAGGCTGGAGTGCTTGCAAGGATGGCAATTGCGGGAGAGATTGAGTGCATAAGCATCCGTGAGAACCCCCTTGCAGTCCTTGCTAACCAGATTGTAGCCCATGCCATTGCAGAAAAATCGTTTGATATTGAGGAATTCTATGCTATGGTGAAAAAAGCCTATCCCTTCAGAAATCTGGCTCATGAGCAATACCTGGCAGTTCTCCATGAACTTGAGAAATTCCACAGAATTTTCATCAAGGGAAACAGAGTGGAGGGTTCAAAAAGGGGAAGAGCTTACTTCTACAGCAACATCTCCATGATTCCAGATGAACGCACATATAAGGTTTTGGACATGAGTTCAAGAAAAATTATTGCAACGCTGGATGAGTCATTTGTTGTTCAGAATCTTGAGATAGGAAAGGAATTTGCTGTGAGCGGGAGTGTCTGGGTTGTTGAGGAGATTCATGAGGACCTGGTGTTTGTGGTTCCGAGTTCAAGTCTTGCATTGCCTCCATCATGGAGCGGTGAGGAAATTCCAGTGCCATTTGAATGTGCAATGGAGGTGGGCAGAATCCTCAGAACGAAAAAAATTGAGTGCCCAATGGATGAAAACGGAAAAAGGGCCGTGGAAACACTTTTAACACTTGAGTTCCTGCCCCTTGATAATGCAGTCCATGTGTGTTTACATGGAAGAAAATGTGTGATTGCTGCATGCTTTGGTTCAAAAGTGAATGAAACACTTGCCAGAGCAATTTCAATTCTCCTTTCTGCAAGGCTCGGGGAAAGTGTTGGTTTTTCCTCAGAACCATACTGGATTGTGCTGGAACTCCCAAGGAGTGTTGAGATGGAGGAACTGAGCCAGACCATAAGGACCCTTGTGGAAAATTCTGCAGCGCTGAGAGGTGTGATAGAAAAGGGTGCAAGTTCCATCTCCTATTTTAGATGGATTTTTGTAAATGCAGCCAAAAAATTCGGGTTGATAGAGCGAGATGCGGACTACAGCCAGATAAACATAGAGCGTTTTATTGAAACTCACAGGGACTCCATGGTTTTCAGGGAGGCACTGGAAAAAACAATTTTTGAACACATGGATATTGAAAAGACACGGATGGTGCTGGAAAAGATTGCAAGAGAGGAAATCCGTGTTGAGTATCACCCCAGAATCTCTGGATTCTGCGAGAGGGCCATAGCAGAAACCCAGGGCTTTGTGCATGCTGAAATCTCGGTGCAGGTAATTAACAGTGTCCGGGCAAGGCTTCTGGACACAGAAATGGTTCTCATCTGCATGGCCTGTGGAACAACCCTCAGTTACAAACTTAAAGATATTGCCAGGCTTTCCTGCCTGCGGTGTAACTCTGTAATGCTTGCCGGTATGCGAAAGGTGGAGCGAGGAATAATTGAGGCCTGCAAAAAATACTTTGGTGCAAAGAAGGATGTGAAGGTGTTAAACAAGGCAGAGAAAAGAAACCTTGGCCGTGCATGGCTTTGTGCAAATCTTGTCAGAGATAATGGAAAAAATGCACTGCTGGCACTTGCAGGCAGGGGAGTGGGTCCTGACACTGCAGCCAGAATTCTCTCAAGAACCTACGAAAATGAGAACGAACTCATCAAAGAAATAATTAAGGCAGAAATAAAATATACCCAGACAAAGAAGTACTGGAAGTAATTTTATAATTCCCTTGTAACCTCTCTTACCCTTTCCATTGCCTTCTTTATATTTTCAAGCGAATTTGCGTAGGAAAATCTTATGTGCTTTTCTCCGTTTTTTCCAAAGGCAGAGCCAGGGGTGCAGATTACCCCATTCTGCACAAGCCTCGTCCCAAGTTCCATTGAACTCTGGGGGAATGTGAACTCAGGAAACACATAGAATGCTCCTCTCGGGGCAAGACAGTTAAAGCCCTGTATTGAATTGAGGGCGCCCACAATGTAGTCCCTGCGTTTTCTGAACTCTTGCACCATTCTTTCAATATCCTTCCCCGCGTTTTTGAGTGCCTCAAGTGCTGCATACTGTGTGGGTGTTGGCGGACAGGCAATCAGGTGATAATGGGACTTGAAGATTGCAGACATAAGCTCTGGAGGTGCAAGGAGGAAACCAATTCTCCAGCCTGTCATTGCATATGTTTTTGAGAATGAGTTTACAATCACCGCCCTGCTGCACCGTCCCCAGAAACTCTCATGCCTCCCCTCATAGATAATGTGGTCATAAACCTCGTCAGAAATCACAACCAGGTTTCTTTTTTCCGCAAAGGCAGCAAGTTCCTCAACTTGCCTGGCTGGAATCACACCACCTGTGGGATTTGAGGGTGAGTTCACAATAATCGCCCTTGTTCTGGGAGTTATCAGGCTTTCCAGTTCATTGATGTTCGGGACGAATTCATTCTTCTGATTGAGGGAGTAAAATACGGGAACTCCTCCGCAGATTCTAACATGGCTTTCATAGAGTGGAAAACCAGGGTCTGGAATCAGAACCTCATCACCTTCATCTATCAATGCCAGAATTGTGGCAAAAAGGGCTTCTGTGGCTCCGTCTGTGATAATTACATTTTCAACCCTTGTAGGTGCGATTTCGTTGTATCTGGATGCAATCTCATTCCTCAACTCCGGGATTCCTCCGATGGGTCCATACTTGTTGAAACCGTTTTTTACAGCATTCTGGAGGGCATTAAGTACACACTCAGGCGGCTGAAAATCTGGTTCTCCAAGGCCAAGGTTGATGGCATCTGGAGGTGCTCCTTCAAACATCTTCCTTATGCCTGAAATTTCAATGTTTGAAAATCGTTTTGCAGGCATGTTTGGGGATAAAGCCATGCTGTATTTAATTTTTGGGAAAAACACCAATTGTTTTCTTCAAATTCTCTGGAATGCTGAGTTTTTTTTTGCAGTGCCATCAGAAACAACACTCCATAGTTGGAAGCATAAAAGTTATTATACAGTTGGAGGTTTATACTCTCAACAATGACCGAGGTGTTTGTAGCTCGTGAAAAGGAACTTCTCCTGCTAAAGCAATTGGTGGATGCCCCTCTTTCAGGTGATGCTCAGTGTGTTTTTGTTGGAGGAGAGGCAGGGATTGGAAAAACCACGCTGGTAAGGAAGGTAGCAGAGTATGCCAGGACAAAGAATTACAGGATATTGGCAGGTTTCTGTACGAAAGACGCAATTGTGCCCTACATGCCAGTGAAGGAAGCACTTCGGAGCGGTGGTTTGGAGTATCTGGTTGCAGAGAAACCTCCTCCGAGGCTTGAGTGTGCCTATATCATGAATGAAGCTGGAATTCTGATAGCAAAGTACGAGCGGGCAGTTTCTTCGCTTGACCCAGACATATTCGCAGGAATGATAACCGCGGTGAACAACTTTGTCAGGGACACCCTTTCAATGCTAGATAAAAATGAGAAAGAAAAACAGCAAGCTCTTAACAGGATGGATTATGGTGATTGGACAATTCTGATAAACACGGGCAAAATCATAAGTTTTGTCGCAATAGTGCGTGGAGAGCCAGACGAGTTTTTGAGAGAAGATATTGAGGAACTCCATGCAACCATAGAAAGAGACTACAAGGAGATACTTGGGAACTGGCGCGGTGATGTTGATAAGGTAGCTGGCATTAATGAAATTCTGAAATCAATGTTTAGCTCAGGTAGATACGAGGGAATAGATTATTCAAAAGAACTGGCTGACCCGAAGCTCAAACTCAATAGGATGTATGAAAACATTCTTTCAGGGCTTAGAAGGGAAGCAAGAAGCGGACCTCTCTTTCTCTTCATAGACGACCTCCAGTGGGCAGACCCCTCCACCCTTGCCCTTCTCCATTACCTTGCCAGAAACCTGAGAAACCTGCCAGTCCTCCTGTTTGGCACCTACAGAACCGAAGAAATTACCATCTCAGTTGATGGAAAACCCCATCCCCTCGCGGAGAGAATCCAGTTGATGGAACGCGAAGGAATTCTGAGAAAGATAGAGCTTGCTAGGTTCACAAAAGATGAAACACGCCAGCTTATAGAAGTGTACTTCGGAAAGGTCAGATACCCTGAGGAAACCTTTCTGGATATACTCTACCGGGAAACTGAGGGCAATCCCCTCTTCTTACTAGAAGTTTTCAAGTTACTCCTGGAAGAAAAAGTCCTCAGGTATGCACCTGAATACAATCAATACATTCTGGAGCAATCGCTAGATATAAACAATCTCAAGATTCCTGAGAAAGTCCAGAGTGTTATTGAGTACAGAATCACACATCTGGAAAACACTGAGAGAGAAATTCTTGAGATTGCTGCTGTGGAAGGTGAACACTTCCACTCAAAAACGATAGAGCATGTTAGCGGAATCCCCAGAATAACACTCCT
>JAWACX010000059.1:0-8944 GCA_038896575.1 Thermoplasmata archaeon | reverse complement strand
TACGCGATGCTATATGTATTTTGGTGATCCAACAGTTGGATTGGGGGGGATATAAAATGTTGTCAAAAACATTTGCAGTAGGCCTTTTAATTATTCTTATAGTGCCTTCTTTTCCATTTATTCAACCTGTATCCCAGCTACATCCTGCTTTTCCTACTCCGTATCATCCTGCTTCCGAAAACATATCTCATTCTCCTATTTTAATATGTGGAAATGAGAACTTTACATATGAGAACGGTGTTGTTGGTGGCAATGGAACTTTAGATGACCCATATGTAATTGCTAACTGGAGAATCATAATTAGAAAAAGAATTCCTCCAATGGAGATACCTCCCTGTGGAATTGGAATAATAAATGTCTCTGACTGTGCAATAGTTATTAGAAATGTAGAAGTTTTTGTGATGTGGGAGTTAGACGAACCCCCTGTATTGGACAAATGGGGAATTGCTGTATTAAATGCTACAAATCTTTCCTTGAAGATTGAAAATACACTTATCGTGAACTTTTCATGCGGTATCTTTATCGAAGGTTGTGAGAATCATCTTTCGAGTAAGGTTGTTGTCCATAATTGTACAGTGGTAGAAGGAGGTGGTTTTTCATTTTTTAACATTGAAGATATCTCTATCGGTATGTCAAAGTTTTATTCTTCCTGGGGATTTGGCTTTATTGCCTTCTTTTCCAATGTTTCCATTTTTTCCAACTATTTCTGCTCTATGTGGGGAGGAACTCTTTCCTTATTTAATGGAATAAATATTTCGGTGACGAATAACACAGGGCACAGAGTTTGTTTAGATTTATACGATTTACAGAACTACAGGTGCAGTGATAACATTTTATGTGATAGTAGAATATGTATAGAAGAGTCTATACACACAAATGCTACATTCTACGAAAATCTCTTCTTGGATTGTACTGTAAAGGACAATTGTCACAACACAACATGGTATTCCAATGGAAGAGGAAATTACTGGAGCGATTGGAATTCGCCTGATGCCAACGAGGATGGAATTGTGGATTTTCCACGACCTATACCAGGGGGAAGATATGATTTATATCCTCTATCCATACCTCCGAGATTAGCGCTGGTATTTTCAGCACCACCATTTATACTTTCATCAGAGAGTTTCAAAATTCTGGCGAGAATTCACAACCCAAAAAATGAACCTATAAATCTTACATTATTCTGGAAAACTCCAACTCAACAAACTTACTCCTCAGTTTCTTTCCTTCCGGTGAATGGGTCAGAAACCGACAAAAACTATACAACAACAATGGGATACGATCAATCCTGGAGTGAGATTATAGAATGGTATATAGAAGTAAGATTTAAAACCGGAGAAAGATGCAATTCAGAGTTAAATTATCTTATACTCAGAGTTTTACCATCTCCTCCAAAAAATTTTAGGGGTATATGGGATGATGGAAAAATTGTATTTACCTGGGAGAAGCCAGATAGGAATGGGAGCAGTAATTTGTTGGGTTATAAGTTATATTATGACCACATATGTCCTATTCAGCATCCTGTGTTGATATCACCGGATAATACTACCATAACTGTCCCATGGAATGGTTATGTGGGTGAGACTACTACTACTTGGCTTTTAGTTGCAATTAATGAATATGGTATGGGAGAACCCTCTATTATTAATGTCACTATAGGAAAAACACCAAGTTGCCCTCAAAATTTGGAGGTGTATATTATTCATTCAAAAACCATTATAATAAGGTGGAATGAACCATCATTCATAGGTGTTCCTGAACTAACCCATTACGGAATTTATCGCGGTGTCAGTACAGAAACAAAATCTCTTCTTGCCACTGTAGATGCCAACACCACAACTTTTGTTGACACTAATGTCACACCTGGCATAACCTACTACTACCATGTCACAGCGGTAAATGCAATTGGCGAAAGCGAGCCCAGTAACACAGTTTCTGTTACAGTACCTGCAAAACTAATCGCGAAAATTCTGGTGGCAAAGACCACACTTCGCTCTGGCGAGGAAATTTTTGTCAGCGTTCTGGTCACCTACGCAGAGGGCGATGGGGTAGAGAATGCAACGGTCTCGCTTTCCTCCCAGTTGCCTTGCAGATTTGAAAGTGAGACAGGACAAACCGATGCGTATGGCACATTTACAACAAAGTTTGTTGCTGGAAATGTAAATTCCAGCGTTTTTGGGAAAGTAGTGGCAACAGTAAGCGCAGAAGGTTATGAGAATGCAACAGCAAGTGTTTTGATTGGAATTCTGCCCAAAGAAATGAGGATAACCGTGGAAGTTGATAAACCAGAGGTAAGGGTTGCTGAGAATTTTACTCTGGTTGTCTGGGTAAAGGATGAAAATGGGAAGGACATAGAGAATGCAAGTGTTGAGATTTGTGGAAACGGAATGGTTGCTGGCGAATACCAGAAATTGACGGATGGACAGGGCAGGGCTGTGTTTTCCTTCTCTGCTTTGAAGGATGGTAATCTGTTGCTCCAGGTGGTTGCAAACAAGGAGGGATTTGCAGAGGCAAGAGCAGGGGCAGGGCTCACAATCAAACCAATTCCAGAGCAAAAAATTGATTTTGCAATACCTCTTGCTTTACTACTGATTATCCTTCTCTGTGCTGGTATCTGGGTGGAGAGAAGGGTTTCAGAGAGACGGAGGAAGTGAAGAAAGCGAAACGAAAAAAACAGGCACAGAATGAAGGCAGGAACTCTCAACCAGATTTCATGTTCCCCTAACAATTCTCCCTCTTTTTACAACATGAACTACACTGTTTCTTCCTACAAAGTAGGGGATTTGCTCATAGTTCTCCACATCAAGGATTATGATGTCAGCCTGCTTTCCTCTTTCAATGCTTCCAACTTTATCCCCTAGTCCCAGGGCAAACGCAGCGTTTATTGTGGCTGCAGTAATTGCTTCAGCAGGGAGCATCCTCATCTTATAGACTGCAAGGGAGAGGACCATCTGCATGCTCAGACAGTGAGCATTGGGGTTAAGGTCTGTAGCCAGAGCCACCGGTAACCCGAGCGAAATCATTTTCCTTGCGTCCGGGTAATCATTCAGAAATGAGGTAAATGGTGTGGCCGGGAGAAGCACCGGAATTGTGCCAGCAACCAGCATTGCTTTCAGCCCTTTTTCGCTGGCCATAAGCAGATGGTCTGCAGAAACTGCCCTCAAACTTGCTGCGAGTTCAGCACCACCAAGCTGCGTGAACTCATCGGCATGAAGCTTGAGTTCAAAGCCATGGTTTCTAGCACTCTCAAGGATTTTTCTCGTTTCCTCAATTTCAAAAACTCCTCTTTCACAGAAGACATCGCAAAACTTTGCCAGGGATTTAACCGCTGGCAGCATCGCAATAACTTCCTCCACATACCTCTCTTTTGCATTTTCAAATTCAGGTGGAACTGCATGGGCACCGAGAAAAGTGGGAACAATGTCAATACCTGTTTCAGCCTGAATTCTCTTTGCAGCCTCCAGAATCTTAATTTCAGCACCCTTTTCGAGTCCATACCCGCTTTTTGCCTCTATAGTAGTGGTTCCATGGTGCAGCATCTCAAGTGCTCTTGCCTTTCCAATTCTCACCAGTTCCTCAAGCGAGGCTTCCCTTGTTTTCCTCACCGTGCTCAGAATTCCCAAGCCCTTTTTCAGAATTTCCATGTAACTCATGCCCTGGATTTTGAGCGCAATTTCCTGCTCCCTTGTACCTGCAAAAACAAGATGTGTGTGCGCATCTACGAAGCCAGGCATCACAACCCTGCCCTTTGCATCAAGAATTTCGTCATAGGTGCCTCCATCAAAATCCTTTGTTTTGCCCACATCCACAATTGTGCCATTTTCCACCACTACTGCCCCGTCCCTGATAATCCCTATCTCTGCCATCTCTCTTCCTCTCTTCGGCTTTCCTCCAGAGGACACTGTAATCAACTGCCCTGCATTTTTGATCAGGAGTTTCATGGAGTAGGGGAATAAACTAAAATACTTAATGGTAATTATGGAAGAGTGGAGGCGAAAAAATGGACTTGAAATTTAGGGCTGTGCCCATGGACATTCCAAAGGAGGCAAACATCATAATAGGCCAGACACATTTCATAAAAACTGTGGAGGACATTTATGAGGCCATTGTTAATACAAATCCAAACATCAAATTCGGTCTTGCGTTTTGTGAGGCTTCTGGTGCCTGCCTTGTCCGTGTGGATGGAAATGACGAGCACCTGATGGAAATTGCAGCAAAGAATGCAATGGACATTGGAGCAGGGCACACATTTGTACTCCTGATAAAAGAGGGATATCCTATAAACATTCTTAACGCTCTTAAAAATGTGCCAGAAGTATGTCACATAATTGCAGCCACTGCAAACCCCTTGCAGGTAATTGTTGCTGAAAGCAGTCAGGGCAGGGGTATTCTTGGTGTGATAGACGGCTCATCGCCCAAGGGAGTTGAGGACCAGGTGGGAAAGGACTGGAGATACGATTTCCTCAGAAAGATAGGGTATAAGAAGTGATTGTGAGAAAATAGTTAACAAAAACCTGCTGATTTACATAAAAGGAGAACTTCAAAAATGCACAGCTCTGGAGTGAAAATGAGGTCAAGGAAGCAATTCTGGTGGCGCGAGCCTCACTGGCAATGCAAAAGCATACAATCTCAGATGGAAAGGGACTGACTTATTCTGTGAGAGAGAAAGAGGATGTGGAGAAAGCAAGAGAGATTGGACCATTTGCGCAGCTTTCAATGAAAAACAGAAAAATCAAAACAAAAAATAAAAAGGTGTTGGGTGTTTACAAAGTGAATTTGGTGCTTGAATCGCCATCGTACTGCATTGGCTCGTCATCGCCACCTGGGTTATACTGTCCATTTGCATAGGCAAAGCAGTCCTCCATGTAGGTATAGCCCTTGTTCATAAGCCCAGATACGAGGAACCAGTATGTCCAGGCACCATGGCTATAACTGGGCTCATCGTAGCCATAGCCGTTTGGCCCGCAGGTTGTGGTCATGTAAATCTTATTGGCATTTGATAGTGCACTTATCTCAGGGATTATGCCACCGCTCCTGCAGTTATCCACGAAGATAAATACCTTGCACCTTGCATTCTTCACAATGTTTGCAAGCTCCGTATCATAGAGATACCCATCGTTACCGTTTTCACCGGCACCGCAGTCCCAGGCACAGATGAAGTGACTTGTACTGCTTGACTTATCTCCGTGCCCACTTGAAATTATCGCAAGAATATCGTCCTCATCCGCCTGGGAGACAAAGTAGTTTATTGCATTTTTGATGTTTGTTTCACTTGCAACACCATCATACTTTCGGTAGGAGCTTGTTTTGTCTCCAAGCAAAATGATGTTGCTGCTGGAATAGCCCTTCCCTGTGAGATAATCATACCAGGAATTTGCATCCTCATCACAGTAGCTCAGATCTGAAATTGCCTTGTAATCTGAGATTCCGAAAATTACTGCATATCTGGTTGTGCCTGTGCCACCGCCGCCACCGCCACCAGAGGTGAACTCAACCTTATCCAGCCAGCCACAGTCACTACCACTGTTGACGCTACCATCCTTTGAATATTTCCACTGAACTGTGTGGGTGCCACTTGCAATCGTGAAGCTCTTTTGCTCCCAGCCCTTCTCTCCACTGATCTTCACCTGCTCAGTGCCATCTATGTAGAAAATCAGGAAATCGTAGTTTGCCTCAGAACTCACCTTCCAGTAGAAGGTTAAGGTTCCAGGTCCAGTAATAGATGTCTGCACATAGGAGACCTGGTTATGGCTTATTACCCCGCTCTGGGCCGCATCTCCACCATTGTAGTAAGTAGAGGTCTGACCAAACCAGTTTGCATTGCCTCCCGTTGTCCAGCTGAGTTGCGTGTTATCCACTGCCTCACCAATGCTCACAGTTGTGCCTCCACCACTTCCTGTATATTCCACCTTATCAACCCAACCACAGTCACTGCCCTTTGTGACACTTCCATCTTTTGTATAGTTCCAGACTAATGTATGCGTGCCAGAGGTAATGGAGTAAGTCTTTTGTTCCCACACCCTTGTCGTGCCACTTATTCTTGCCTTTTCTACACCATCAATATAGAATTTCAAGAAATCATAATTTAGTTCAGAACTCACATTCCAATAAAATTTGAGTGTGCCCGGGCCTGTTACAGTCACAGTGAGTTTTGATTGCTGATTGTGTGAAATCACACCACTCTTTGCACAGGAGCCCCCGTAATAGGCACCTGTAGTTGTAATTACCCACTGGGCATTCCCGCTACTCGACCAACCTGTTACTGTTGTATCAAGTGCAGTTTGATATTCAGTAGAGGTGGCCCTTGCAGAGGGTTTGTTCACAATCGCTGGCTGTGCATTCACACCAATAGAACCAAAGGCAGCAATGCACATCATCACTGCTATCCCCACCACAATCCCTACACCCAACATTTTCATGTTGTTCATTTTCTTTCACCTCAGATTTATTTCTGCGTGAAAATCTGCCTCTTTATTTTTAAATATTACGGTGTAATGACCATGCACCAGAAGGGTATTCTGAGAAACTACAGTTAATAGTGAATACTTCAGATAAAGGATAACCACAGTAAAGCAAGAACAAAAAATGCAAAGGATGAAGAGTTAGAGCATTCCCTGGAGTTTCTTTGCAGATTCGCTGAGGATTGGAAGAAGGGTTTCAGTTGCATCTGCGTTGACTCTGGTTACAAGCAACGCTTTTGGGCCTGCACTGAATATGAGGACCTTTGTATCCTTAAGGTGGAGAGAGAGATAGTGAAGTGTATCTTTAAGTTCTGATGTTGCTGTTTCAGCAGCGCCCAGCAGGATTGCTGACATTGCCACGAAAGTCTCAAGATGTGCTCCTGGAGGGGGTGAGCCGGCAATATGCATTCCACTTCTGGAGACAACCAAAGCATCCTTTACATGCTCCCTGGCCTTGAGGTCGTTCAACACACTTTCTACCATCGGTATGTTTGGCATATCTTACACGCTCATACCCCTAATTACAAGGTTATTCATAAGGTTTATGGTGGTAAAGGGTATCCCTTTCTTGATGCGCAAAGAAATGTATCTGAAACAAGGTAACGCTGCGGAAAAAGTTAACTCCTGGTTTCAGAGGCTCGGGGAATTCAGGGGTAGAAAAAATGTGAGGGGGTTGAAGGCTGGCACTGAAAATGCAGTTTTAATTGTAATAGACCTGCAACGATATTTCACCCATCCAGATTCGCATGCTTTTGTGCCCTCTTCAGGTGTGGTGATTGAAAACATAAATAAAATAATTCCCAGTTTTAGAACTGTAGTCTATACCAGACACATTGACAGGGAGGACTCAGGGATGCTTAAATGGTGGGGAAGAGGATTATTTGAAGGGGACAACCTTTCTGGGATTGACCCGAGGATAAAGGTTGAGGGCATGGTGGTTTCAAAGTCCACATACTCTGCCTTTTACAAAACCGAGCTAGAGAGCTTTCTGGAAAGGCATCTTGTCAAAAGGGTTTACATAACAGGCCTGCTAACAAATCTCTGCTGTGAAACCACTGCAAGGGATGCTTTTGTGCGTGGCTATGAGGTCTTCTTTGTTGCTGATGCCACTGCCACATACACCGAGGAGCTGCATTTAGCCACCCTGCTGAACCTCAGCCATGGTTTTGCTTATATTGTGAGTACAGATGAAGTTATGGGGGTAGGGTAGATGGTGGATGGGGAATACGATGTGGTTGTGGTTGGGCTTGGACCAGCTGGCGTCTGTGCAAGTGTGCAGTTAACCCGTGAGGGTTTTTCTGTTTCAGGCGTGGAGGCGGAGAGCATTGGGGGTGCGCTGAACGATGCTAGCAATATAGAAAATCTGCCAGTATGTGGGGGTCTAATCCCTGCACAGGAAATAATAAACGCGATGGATGAGAGTATAAAATTCCACGGGGTGAGAGTTGTAAAGGACAGGATAATTAAAATAGAGAGAAAGAAGGAAGTTTTTGTGGCCATTGGGGAACAGAGTGTTTTGAAGGGGAGATGTGTAATCATTGCTTCAGGGTTGGTACCGAAAAAGTTTCCAGGGCTGGAGGATGGAAAAAATGTTTTTTACAGGGCGAGAGATGTAGGTGTGGTAAGCTCACTTGCAATAATTGGTGGAGGCGATGCAGCATTTGATGCAGTACAGAGATTCAGTGGAACCGCAGAAAAGCTCTATCTTATCGCCAGAGGAAAAACGAAAGCAATTGCTCCCCTGCTCAAAAGGGCACGGGAAAATCCCAAGGTCCAAATCATAGAGGGGGCAAAGATAAGAGAGATTGTTGCAGAGGATGTTGTCCAAATCCAGCTTCAGAACTGGGAGAGAATTATTGTGGACAAGACCCTCATCTGCATCGGCAAGGAAAGAGACATGAGGTTTCTTCCCCGAGCATTGAGAGAAAAATTTGAGGGAAAAAAATTAATTCCCCGGGAGTTATGCAAGGGCATGTATGCTGCAGGCGACTTTCTTAATCCTGAAACTAGGTACATCTCCTGTGCAATTGGTAGCGGGTTGGATGCAGCCCTGCTCGCTGCAAAATTCCTGAGGGGTGAGTAAGATGGAGATTCTCGCGAGGAAGGGTAGGGAGGAGAACGCCTGGATTTACCTTGCAAGGTTCAGAAAATCCCGGGACCATCTCGTAGAATTTGTTGACTCGGTAGAGCCAGGCATTCCCAGAGAGAAAAAATGGTGCATCAACATCTCAACCCAGTTCGGTTGTCCTGTAAATTGCAGGATCTGTGATGCAGGTGGCAGTTTCCATGGCAATTTAACTAAGGAGGAGTTACTGGCTCAGGTGAAACATGTGCTAGGCACAAGAAATTTCATGAAAACTGAGAAGTTGAAGGTGCACTATGCAAGAATGGGAGAGCCACTTCTGAATCCTGCTGTGCTTGAATCTCTACTGGAACTCCCGGAGATTTGCAAGCCCAATCTCCCGCTTGCCTGCATTGCCACA
>JAWACX010000058.1:0-9243 GCA_038896575.1 Thermoplasmata archaeon | reverse complement strand
GATGCAAGTAGAATGTTATTAGGAATAAGAGAATGCGAAGCAAGGAGCAGTGATTTGAAATTCTGGAGACACCGGGAGAAGCCCTATATAGAAAAGTCACGAACATTATCGTAGGTAACTATGTGAGAATGGTTGAAACCACACTTGGAGGTGAAATCTTATGAAGCGAAATAATTACAGGATAACACAGCTTGTACCAGTTCACCAAAAACCTTTTTTATATTGTAATCATTGGGACACAAAATGAGGGCATCTGAAAGGAAACTTGGTGTAGAGCTAATCTATCATCTCCTCCTCTGTTCAATGTTCGCAATGGGAGTGCTTTCTTTCTACTTCATCACAAATCCTGTCCCCATGAAAAGCAGTTTAGAGAAAACAGATGCTGAGGAAAACTATGCGCCCAGAGAGAAAGGAGAAGATTACATTCCCTCGGCCCTCTTCCCACTCTGCGCATTAATTGTTTCTCTCGGAAACATTTTTTTCCTGACAATCTGGAAGTTTGTTTTAAAACAGGAGTTGGATGTGCCAGGAGGCCTTGTAGCAGCTTACTTCGGGGTTATTTGTTGTGTAGGCGGCCTTCTCTCTGTTCTAATACTATTTTTTATTATCAAACTATTTATTTTAATATTATTACTACTGTTAATAATTGCGATTGTCTTTACATTTTTGATTAAGGGGATAAAGAAAACATTCATATATGAAATTTTGCTTTTTTTCTCGGTGTTGGGTAGCCTCGGAATTGCAGTTTTAGGGCCCACATTCAATCTGGCTATGGGATACTGGATACTCTGGCTGTTGGGTGGAATGTTCATGCTTGGCGTTTTACTTTTAATGCGCAATCTTGTTCAAATTGAAGGAAAAGCCCTCCTCTCTGCCGCCTTGTTTCTCCTTGGTGCTGGTTTTGTTATCGGCTTTTTTATAAACACTGCTTCCCTTTTTGGAGGACTGGCAGCATACCTCCTGTTCGTTTTCGCTGGGCTTCTAGGTGTGTTGAGTATTGGTTCAATTCCCGGCATAGAAAGAAAAAGGTGCATAAGAGTCTTCACAGTTTTCTTTGTTCTGGTTGTTATTGGAAGCTCCCTTGTGGGAAGTTCTGTAGGAAAAACTGACATAAAGATTTATGATGCGAAAGCAGACAGAGAATACCCAATGTCACCAGCAGATTTTCCTCACTCTGATGATTCACCGCAACCCTTCACCCTTTCAATCGCAGTCATTGTGATAAATTACGGTGGCTTACCTGCTCATGGGAGTATAAAGGTTCTGGCAGAGTACAACAATAGTTACATCAAAATCGCAGAAACAGAGCATCTTGATAGTTATGGAAAATGGGAGTTTTCTGCTGAGTTAAATTTCGCACCAAGGAAATTGATTCTAGAATATAACGGAGAAAAGGTGTACTGGAAATCTGTTAGGTATCCAGTACCACAGCCAGAATGTGCGATTCTCTACCAGGTTATCTTCCTTCTCCTTCTTTGCATCCTGATTCAAAAGCAAAAAGGAAAATCCGATTTTCAGAGTGCCGGGAGGAGACACTCAAAGGAGAGATTACGAGGCATGCCCACAACAAGAATAAAATAACACCTCCCTCTTACACCAAAAAAGGAAAGATTGAAATGGCAGTCCTTGTAATCGCTGAAAAATATAATGCGGCCATGCGAATTGCCACAATTCTGGCAGGTGGGAAAGCAGAGCGGAAAATGTATGGCAATTACCCTGTGTTTTATTTTAAGAGAGATGGCAAAGAATGGTATGTTCTGGGCCTTAAGGGCCACATAATTGAACTGGATTTCCCAGAAGGGATGAACAGCTGGGAGAAAACAGATTTGCGAAAACTCGTGGTTGAGAGGCCTGTGAAGGAGTTAAAGATAAAAGCGATTGCATCGGTTATAAAAAATCTTGCAGCAAAATGTGAGAGAATAATAATTGCCACGGACTATGATAGAGAGGGAGAACTCATTGGAAAGGAGGCCTTGGAGATTGCGGGGCTTTCGCCAGGTGACCAAAAGGTAAAGCGTGCAAAATTCAGTGCCCTCACAAAACAGGAAATCACAGAGGCATTTCAGAACCTTCAGGAATTTGATGAAGCCCTTGCAAATGCAGCTGCCGCAAGACAGGAGATTGACTTGAAGTGGGGTGCAGTGCTAACAAGGTTCATATCCACATCTTCTGGCAGAGTTGGAAAAAATTTCCTTTCAGTCGGGAGGGTGCAGAGCCCCACACTAGCGCTAGTTGTGGAAAATGATAAACTGATAAAAAATTTTGTTCCACAGCGATACTGGGAGATTTTTGCTGAAATTCAGAAAAAGGATAGGTTTGTTGCTAGACACACTGCAGGGAGGATTTTTGAGGAGGGAAAAGTCAGGGAAATTCTGGCAAAGGTAGAGAGTGCAAAAACCGGGAAGGTGAAGGAGTACACGGAAAAGGAACAGAAGGAGTTTCCGCCGCACCCCTTCAACACCACTACATTTCTTGCAGAGGCATCAAAAATCGGCTACTCGCCAGCAAGAGCAATGCAAATTGCAGAGAATCTTTACATGAGGGGTTTGATAAGTTACCCGAGAACTGATAATACAGTTTATCCCCCAACAATTAACCTCCGCTCTGTGCTCCAAGAACTCAGAAATTCTCCATTCAGGAAAATGGCTGAGGAGATTCTTTCCCAGGAACGCATCCTTCCAAGCAGGGGAAAAATGGAGACCACGGACCATCCCCCTATCTATCCAGTTGCTGCAGCCCAGCGTGAAAAACTGAAGAGAGAGGAGTGGGATATTTACGAGCTGGTTGTCCGCAGGTTTCTGGCAACGCTAGCACCGCCTGCAATTTTCCAGTTCAAGAAAGTGGTGTTTGAGATAAATGGTGAACTTTTCCAGACAGAGGGTTCAACAATGATTGAGGAGGGCTGGAGAAGGTATTACATTTACATGAAGAGGACAGAGGTTTCGTTGCCCTTCTTCCAGATTGGAGAAATTGTGGATGTGGAGAATATCTATTCAAAGGAGGACAAGACAAAGCCACCTGCAAGGTATACCCAGAGCGCCCTTCTTCAAGCGATGGAGAAACTAGGCTTGGGAACGAAATCTACAAGGCATGAAATTATCCAGAAACTTTACGAGCGAAAGTACATCTCGGGAAATCCAATAACACCAACTCCATCTGGCAATGCAGTGATTGAGGCACTGAAAACCTATGCAGAAATTGTGACAAAGCCAGAGATGACAAGCAGGCTTGAGGAGGAGATGTCAGAGATAGCGAGCAGAAAGAGGGAGATGGAAAGTGTGATAAAGGACTCTCAGGAAATGCTCCTGAAAATTGTAGAACTTCTGGAAAAGAACAGGAAGGGAATTGGTGAGAAAATCAAGGGTGCAATAAAGGAGCAGCATCATCTGGGCAAGTGTGGAAAATGTGGTGGCGACCTTTCAATAATTCATACAGCTGAAAAAAAGAGATTTGTAGGGTGCTCTAACTACCCGAACTGTGATGTGAGTTTTCCGATACCACAGACAGGGCACATTGAGAAAACCGAGGAAAGGTGTGAGGAATGTAACATGCCTGTGATTAAAATTACCCACAAAGGCCATGGAACAGAGAAAATCTGCATAAATCCAGAGTGTACGGCACACACAGAAAAAAGGAAGATCGGACTCTGTCCAGAGTGCGGAAGCGATATGCGGGTGATGCATGGGAAGACTGGAAAAAGGTTTATCGGGTGCACAAATTACCCGAAATGCAAAACCGCATTTCCCTTGCCTCAGAAGGGAAAGATTTTTCCCACGGGCACCCAGTGCACCAGGTGCAAGGCACCAGTTGTTAAGGTAGTTGTAAACAAGAATGCCTGGGAGATGTGTGTAAATCCTGAGTGTGAGGAGAAAGAGTGAACTACCACAAAAACCATATATTCTCTCCTATTCCCGGTTTTGATAATTATGTACGAGATAAGATTTCATGGCAGAGGTGGACAGGGGGCAGTAATTGCCTCCAATTTGCTAGCTGAGGCTTTCTTCATTGAGGGCTATGATGTGCAGGCCTTTCCCTATTTTGGCGTGGAACGGAGAGGTGCACCTGTCACTGCTTTCACAAGGGCAGACACTAAACCGATAAGGGTGAAGATGCAAATTTACGAGCCAAACTATGTTGTGGTGCTTGACCCTAGTGTGATGCTTAAAACGGATGTGACCTCGGGGTTGAAGCAGGGTGGCTTTGTCCTGATTAACACGACAAAGAAGCCAGACGATTTCAAGGATAAAATCAGGGAGCGAGTTTTCACAGTGGATGCAAGTGGAATTGCGATGAAGTACAGGCTTGGTTCAAAGGTTGCACCAATCGTGAATACTGCCATTCTCGGTGCCTTTGCGTTTGCAGCTAAGATGCCAAAACTTGAATCCGTGCTTGCAGCAATCAGAAAAGGCGTGCCTGTAAAACCAGAAGAAAATGCTAAAGCGGCAGAGGAAGCTTACAACTCCACGGTAGGTGAGTGAAATGGTGTTCAAAAGTGAGAAGGAGGTACCTATTGGACCCTATTCTTATCTTGAGAGCACGCTGGTAAACAAAACAGGAGAATGGCGGAACATGCGGCCAGTGCTTGACAGGAGTAAGTGCATTCGCTGCTACATCTGCTGGAAATTCTGTCCAGATGTGGCAATTAAAATTTTACCAGATGGGAACATAGAACACGACTACGAATTCTGCAAGGGCTGCGGAATCTGTGCAAATGAATGTCCAAAGAAGGCAATCACAATGGTGAGGGAGGAATGAAATTATGGTAAAGAAGGTTATTACTGGCAATTCTGCAGCTGCCTATGGTGTTAAGCTTGCAAGAGTTCAGGTGGTTTCTGCATACCCAATCACTCCCCAGACCACAGTGGTTGAGAAGCTTGCCGAGTTTGTCGCAAATGGTGAGCTGGATGCCAGATTTGTAAATGTTGAATCGGAGCACAGCGCACTCGCTGCCCTGATTTCAGCGTCGCTGGGCGGTGCAAGAACTTTCACAGCAACTTCCTCGCATGGCCTTGCTCTGATGCATGAAATGTTGCACTGGGCAGCGGGTGCAAGAACGCCAGTGGTCATGGTGAATGTCAATAGGGCCATGGGGCCTCCATGGAATATCTGGGCTGATATGACGGATAGCATCTCGCAGAGGGATACGGGCTGGATTCAGTTCTATGGTGAGAGCAATCAGGAAGTCCTTGATACCATGATACAGCTTTACCGCATCTGTGAGGACAAGGAAGTTATGCTACCTGGTATGATTTGTGAGGACGCTTTTTATCTTTCGCATACAGTTCTCCCTGTGGACATACCGGAACAGGATGCAGTGGATAAATTCCTGCCACCATTTGAGCCCGCATACAAACTCGATTTTGATAACCCTGTTTCCGTTGGCTCGCTCAGCATGCCCCACCAGTGGTACATGGAATTACGGTACAAAATTGCAAAATCAATGGAGAATGCAAAGAGGAAGATTGTGGAGGTTGACAGAGAATTCGGGAAAATTTTCGGAAGGAGTTACTCCGGCCTTGTTGAAAATTACAGAGGCGAGGATGCTGAGTTCTTGCTCATCTGCGCTGGCACAATGGCTTCAACGGCTAAAGATGTTGTGGATGAGTTGAGAAAAGAAGGGGTTAAGGCAGGGTTGCTGAGGTTGCGTGTGTTCCGTCCCTTCCCGAACGAGGAAATTGTAAAGTTATCCCAGAACGCAAGTGTGATTGGCGTTGCCGACCGTGCAATCTCTTTTGGAAATCAGGGACCATTTTTCACAGAGGTTAAAGGCGCGCTTTATGGTAAAGGAGATAAAAAAGTGCTAAAGAATTACATAGTGGGCATTGGGGGCAGGGATGTGACAACCACAACAATCAAGAACATATTCAGGAACATGGCGTATATAAAAGAGCATGGAATAGATGAAGAACTAACCTGGGTGGAGTTGAAGAGGTGAGAAAAATGGCAAAACCAACGATACCAACAGAAGAGTATATGATTTCCGGGCATATGGCCTGCCTTGGGTGTGCTGCACCCCTTGCAATGAGGTATTTGCTGAAGGCATTGGGTAAAAGAACTGTTGTGAGCATTCCTGCATGCTGCTGGGCAGTCATTCCCGGCGTTTTTCCCTACACAAATCTGAAGGTTCCGCTGGTTTACACCGCCTTTGAGGTCACGGGTGCAAGCATCTCTGGCTTGAGAGCTGCACTGGATGCAAGGGGAATTAAGGATGTGAATGTGGTTGGATTTGCAGGAGATGGTGGCACTGCAGACATAGGGATTCAGGCACTTTCAGGGGCTGTGGAAAGAGGAGAGAATGTAATTTACATGTGCTATGACAACGAGGCATACATGAACACAGGTATCCAGCGTTCCTCATTAACTCCATTCGGTGCCTGGACCACCACAACACCAGTGGGTAAAACCAAGTTCTGGCAGAAAACACATAAAAAGAACATGGTAGAAATCATGGTGGCCCACAGGATTCCATATGCTGCTACGGTTTCTGTAGCTTACCCTGAGGATTTCATAAACAAGGTGAGAAAGGCGGCAAGTATTCAGGGCCCGAAGTATATCCATGCATTCACGCCCTGCCCAACTGGATGGAGGATGCCTCCAGAAAAAACAATAGAGATTGCAAGGCTTGCAACAGATACATGCATCTTTCCGCTCTACGAGGTTGAGTATGGAAAATACAGGATAACAAGGAAGGTTGTGAACAAGAAGCCAGTTGCGGAGTATCTGAAGATGCAGGGTCGGTTTAGTTATCTCGGTGAGGAAGAACTCAAAAAGATTCAGGAGTATGTGGATAAAGAATGGGAGTTATTGCTGAAGAAGGAGGAGTTCACAAAGGAGTGGTGAGATGCTGGGCAAGCCCGGGGAGAAAGTGCTTCTGATGGGAAACGAAGCAATTGCAAGGGGAGCGATTGAGGCTGGGCTGGATTTAGCAGCCTCTTATCCAGGCACTCCATCATCAGAAATAGGCACAACTCTCGCAAAGTTATCAGAAAAGTTCGGATATTATTTTGAGTATTCTGCCAATGAGAAGGTGGCGATGGAGGTTGCACTGGCAGCAGCGGTTTCTGGCTTGTATTCAATGACGATGATGAAGCATGTGGGCTTGAATGTGGCTTCGGATACTCTTCTAACTCTTGCCTATACAGGTGTAAAAGGCGCGATGGTGATTGTGAGTGCAGACGACCCTTCATGTCATTCAAGCCAGAATGAGCAGGACAACAGATACTATGGATTACTCGCTAACCTGCCTGTGCTTGAGCCAGCAACGCCCCAGGAATGTCTGGATTTCACAAGGTATGCATTTGAACTCTCACATGCCCTCGAACTTCCAGTCATTTTACGCACAACCACAAGGGTCAATCATACGAGTGCAGATGTTGTGCTCGGAGAAGTTGGGCAAAGGCACCAGGCAAAATTTGTGAAGGAACCAACAAGGTTTGTTACAGTGCCTGCTGTGGCAAGAGCAAGACGGCTCTGGTTGCTTGAGCAGATGAAAAAGGCCAGAAAAATTAGTGAGGAAAGCAATTTAAACAGAATTTATGGGAACGGAAAGCTTGGAATAATCACAAGTGGTGTCGCATATACATATGTAAGGGAGTATTTGGAAAGAGAGAAACTAGATTGGGCCATCTTTAAGATTGGTTTCACAAATCCATTGCCTGAGACAAAAATTCTGGAGTTCATGAGCGATAAAGAGAGAATAATAGTGTGCGAGGAACTTGAGCCTGTGCTTGAGACACGGGTGAGGGCAATTGCCCAGATGCAGGGTTTAGTCCAGAAAATTTACGGCAAGCTGGATGGTAATTTTCCGTTTGAGTATGAATGGAACTATGAGGTAGTTGCAAATGGCATAGGAAAGATAACGAGAAAGCAGTTCACGGTAAAGAAAACTGCAACTTCAATAGAGATTCCTGCAAGACCTCCAGTGCTCTGCCCTGGCTGTCCGCATAGAGCCACTTACTATGCAATAAAGAAAGTAACAAAGGGCAAGGCCATTTTCTCCTCAGACATTGGTTGCTACACCCTCGGGATTCAGCCACCACTGGAGATGGCTGACCTACTCACCTGCATGGGTGCAAGCATTGGAAATGCAAACGGGCTGAGCAGGGTAAACTCAGAGCCAGTTTTCGCTTTCATAGGAGATTCCACATTTTTCCATGCCGGGATTCCAGCTTTACTTAATGCTGTCCACAACGGCCATTCCTTCATTGCAGTAATTATGGACAATTCCACAACTGCAATGACAGGGCATCAGCCACATCCAGGGCTTCCGGTTGACGCAGCAGGCAGAGAGGCAAAGGCAGTGAGCATTGAGGCAGTCGTGAAGGGTTGTGGAGTGGATTATGTGAAAGTTGTAGATGCTCTGGACATCCCGAAGGCTGTTGATGTCTATAAGGAGGCATTGAATGTTAAGGGGGTCAGGGTTGTGATTTCCCGCGCTCCCTGTGCGTTGCTTCTCGCTGGCGAGAGGCGGCGAAAGGGTGAAAAGATTGGGCGATATTTTGTTAGCCAGGATTGTAAGAAGTGCCATGTTTGTATCACACAATTTGCCTGCCCGGCTTTTTACCTTGAAGGCGATGAGGTAAAGATAAATGATGGGCTTTGCCTGGGCTGCGGTGCCTGTGCCTTCGTATGCCCCTTTGGGGCGATAAAGCGAGGTGACTGAAATGAACATTCTGCTCTGTGGTGTCGGTGGCCAGGGCATAATTCTTGCCTCTCAAGTGCTTGGAGAAAGTTGTATCAAGGCAGGGAAGCATGTGGTAATCAGCGAAATTCATGGAATGGCACAGCGTGGTGGAAGTGTTTACACTTTTGTGAGAATAGATGAGGGGGACGCCCCAATTCCGCCTGCTGGCAGTGTAGATGTTGCCGTTAGTTTTGAGCGTGTGGAGCTTTTGCGTTATCTGGATTATCTCGGCAAGAAAACAATTGCTCTGGTTAATGAGGCGAAAATTCCACCAATCGGTGTTTCTCTGCAGAAAAAACCCTATCCTGGTGTTGAGGAAGTTGTGGCTGAATTGGCAAGGATTGCTGGTCAGGTAGTCCATTTTGATGCAGAAAAGCTGGCAGTTGAGGCAGGGTCCAAGCTAGCTGTGAATTCTGTAATGCTCGGGGCTATTGCTGCACTACATGGCTTCCCGATTTCAAAGGAGGAGATGCTCGAAACCCTGCTCTCAAAACTGCCAGAGAAGGTGAGAGAGGTTAACAGGAAGGCGTTTGAGGGAGGGTATCGAGCGAGAGAATTAC
>JAWACX010000057.1:0-9414 GCA_038896575.1 Thermoplasmata archaeon | reverse complement strand
GCCCTTTTTAGGTCATCATCCTCTATAAAGTCCTGGTAAGATAAATTCCGAGATTTCTGCAGTAAGTACGTGCATTCATTTAAAATGTCTGTAAGATAATCTAAAAGGTTTCTTCTCATATGTAAACAACCTCTCGTAGTATTGTTTTTCCTATGGTTGGTCTCAGCGATTCTTTATCCACAAGGTCTACTTTAACTCCAAGAAGCTCAGAAAGATAGTTTTCCAGTTTTATAAAATCAATAAGTGAAATCGATGTATCATTTTCGAATTCAACGAGAATATCTAGATCACTTGTCTCCTTCATTTCTCCACGCAAATATGAGCCGAAGATCCCTATTTCTTTTACCTTAAAATTTTCCTTGATATCATCCTTATGTATCTCCAATATTCGTTTGAGCTCTGATAGGGCTTTCATATTATCTTTCCTCAGTATCCATAATTATTTCAACCCAATAAAGTTTTTTGCTCACCTTATCCTGCGTTCCAATCCTCTATTTCTTCTCCTCTTCCCTCTCTAACTCATTTTATTCCATTGAACTCCTTTTTTTCTCTCCATCTCCCGAAGGACAGAGTTTTCGTAAATCCTCAGCCATTTGCCCTCCCGCGATTTTTTCTTGCCTCCCTTCTTGTTTTCAGCCCTAAGTAGAGCAGAACCAGTGCTGGAAAGAGAGTAACTGCAGTGCAAACACCAAGTGAGCTAAAGCCCGCCTCCCAGAATTCAAAGTTAAATGCATACTGTGTGCTCAGGTTCAGAACCATGCCTGAAACCCAGAGGGTGAAGAGGAGTGCTCCTGCACCAATAAACACCACTGCCTTATTTTCCTGACCTATCAGCGGAATCCTCTTCCTTTGCAAGTTTGGCAACCGCTATCACCTTCTCTCCTTCATCCAGCCGCATTACCCTGGCACCCATCGTGTTTCTACCCTGCTTTGGAATCTCAGAAACTCTCGTGCGGATAACTTTTGAGGCATGGCTTGTAACAATTATTTCATCTGTCTCCCTGACACCCAGCACACGGACAACTTTCCCATTTCGCTCGTTTGTCACGATGGTAATCACTCCCTTTCCTCCCCGCCTCGTTTTCCTGTATTCCTCAAGCGGCGTTCTCTTTCCATACCCATTCTCAGTGATGGAGAGTATGTCCTCACCCGGCTCAACTGTAGCCATGCTCACCACATAATCACCTTCGTTCAAACGGATGCCAATCACACCATATGTGGCTCTGCCTGTTGCTCTCACCTCGCTCTCGTTAAAGCGAACTGCAAGCCCATCAGCTGTAGCCAGAATCACCTCCTGATTTCCCTCTGAGATTCTCACATCTATCAACTCATCGTTTTCCTCAAGATTGAGCGCGATGATTCCACTGCTCCGGATGTTTGCATACTCCTGCAAGAGCGTTTTCTTTATCAGCCCTTTCTTCGTTGCAAAAACCAGGTAATGAGCATCATCAAATTCCCGCACACTGACTGCTGTAAGCACCTTCTCTCCCTGCTCAAGTTTGGGCAGCAGGTTCACAATTGCCTTTCCTTTTGCATATCGCTCGCCCTGGGGAATTTCATAAGCTTTCAACTCATACACTTTGCCTTTTGTGGTAAAGAAAAGGATGTTGTCATGGGTCATCGCATGGATTATCTGGATGATGTAGTCCTCCTCCTTCGTCTCCATTCCAATCAAGCCCTTACCACCTCTTCTTTGCATTCTATAAGCATCTACTGGCATCCGCTTTATGTAGCCAGTATTTGTGAAGAGAATCACAGTGGGCTCATCTGGGATGAGGTCTTCTACTGTCACTTCTCTTGTGGAAACCTCAATCTGGGTTCTTCTTTCATCTCCATACTTCTCCTTGAGTTCAAGCAGTTCCTTCTTAATCACACCCAGAATTTTTTCACGAGAAGAGAGCAAATCTTTGAGTTCCGCGATTTTTTGATTGAGCGTGGCAATCTCATTCCGAACTCCTTCCACCTCCATCCCTGTGAGTTTCTGCAACCGCATGTCAAGAATGGCTTTTGCCTGCTCCTCGCTCAACAAAAATCTTGCCATGAGCGTTTTCTTTGCATCCTCAGCTGTCCTCGCCTTCTGGATTATCCTGATTGTTTCCTCAATATTTTCAAGGGCAATAATCAAGCCATTCAGGATGTGGGCTCTTTCCTCCGCCTTTCTCAGCTCGTACTGGCTCCGTTTAGTCACCACATCCACTCTGTGCTCCACAAAATGGTGTATCAGTTCCTTCAGATTGAGAAGCTTTGGCACATTGTTCACAAGGGCTAAATTTATTATCCCGAACGAAAGTTCCATCTGGGTGTGGACAAATAACTGGTTGAGCACAATCTCCTCCATTGCATCCTTCCTCAGCTCAATCACTACCCTCATTCCCTCTCTGTCTGACTCATCTCTTAAATCCACAATCCCATCAATTTTCTTCTCCTTAACAAGCTCCGCAATTTTCTCCAGCATCTGGGCTTTGTTCACAGTGTAGGGAATTTCCGTGACAATTATTGCCTTCTTTCCCCTTACCTCCTCAATCCTTGTCTTTGCCCTTATTGTGATGATGCCTTTGCCAGTCGTGTATGCTTCTTTGATTCCTGCGGTTCCATAAATTATGCCTCCCGTAGGAAAATCAGGCCCTTTTATAATTTCCATCAGTTCCTCAATTGTAACATCTGGCTTCTCAATGTACCTCACAATTCCATCCACAACCTCTGAAAGGTTATGTGGAGGAATGTTCGTAGCCATTCCCACGGCGATACCTGAGGAACCATTTATAAGCAAATTTGGAAGTTTTGAGGGTAAAACAACTGGCTCTTTCAAACTTGCATCAAAATTATCTACCCAGGGCACTGTTTCCTTATCTATGTCTTCCAGCAATTCTCCAGCAATCTTTGAAAGTCTTGCTTCAGTATAACGCATTGCTGCAGGCACATCGCCATCAACGCTTCCAAAGTTACCCTGCCCATCAATCAGCATGTACCGCATTGAGAAGTCCTGTGCCATTCTCACGAGAGCATCGTAAATTGCGCTTTCGCCGTGAGGATGATACTTGCCCAGCACATCACCAACAGTTCTTGCGGATTTTTTGTAGGGTTTGTCATGCGTTGTGCCAGACTCATACATTGCATAGAGAATTCTGCGTTGCACCGGCTTCAATCCATCCCTCACATCTGGCAATGCTCTTCCCACAATAACGCTCATTGCATAATCAATGTAGGACTTCTTCATCTCCTGCTCTACAGCCCTCTCAATCACCTGTTTTGCCGCTTCCTTTACCGCGGCCCCTGCTTCCTCGCCCATCTAGTTTACCCCCTTAAATATCCAGATTCGTCACCTCTTTGGCATGTTCTTCAATATACTTTCTTCTTGGCTCTACTTCCTCGCCCATCAAAATTGTAAATAGCTGGTCTGCCTCCACAGCATCTTCAATTGTTACCCTGATGAGTGTTCTTTTCTCTGGATTCATTGTGGTCTCCCAGAGTTGCTGGGGCGTCATCTCACCCAGACCCTTATACCGCTGTACCACAGCATTTCCTCCAATTTTAGCCAGGATTTCGTCACGCTCTTTGTCGCTGTAGGCATAGTATTCCTCCTTCCCCTTCTTTATCTTGTAAAGCGGTGGCTGGGCAATGTAAACATGCCCGTTTTCTATCAGCGGTTTCATGTGGCGGAAGAAGAAGGTGAGCAGGAGTGTGCGAATGTGGGAGCCATCCACATCTGCATCTGTCATTATTATTATTTTGTGATAGCGGAGCTTTGAAATGTCAAAATCGGAATTTATGTGGGTGCCAATTGCTGTAATAAGTGTGCAAATCTCCTCGTTCTGGTAAATTTTCTCTGCCCTTGCCTTCTCCACATTAAGGATTTTACCTCTCAGGGGCAAAATTGCCTGAAATTCTCTATTCCTTCCTTGCTTTGCGGAGCCACCCGCGGATTCACCCTCAACAATAAACAGTTCACATTTTGCAGGGTCTTCATTTGAGCAATCCGCAAGTTTGCCTGGCAATGTTGAAGTCTCAAGCAAGCCCTTTCTCCTGGTCAATTCTCTTGCCTTTCTTGCTGCTTCTCTCGCAAGTGCTGCCTGGATTGTCTTTTCCACAATGGCCCTTGCTTCATTTGGATGCTCCTCAAAATACTCCTTCAGCTTGTCGTAAAGGATACTCTCCACAATCCCTTTTACTTCGCTGTTTCCAAGTTTTGCCTTGGTCTGGCCTTCAAACTGTGGCTCCATCACCTTGACACTAATTACTGCAGTCAGACCCTCTCTCACATCTTCGCCAGTGAGTGTGAAATCTCCTTTGAGCATTTCGTTACTCTTTGCGTAGTCGTTGATCACTCTCGTTAGGGCTGAACGAAAGCCAACGACATGGGTACCTCCATCCACTGTGGAGATGTTGTTCACAAACGAGAGCAGATTTTCCACATAGGTATCGTTATACTGGATTGCAATCTCAACCTCAGTTGAGTCCCGCAGACCAGTTATGTAAATCGGTGGTTTGTGAAGCACATTCTTGTTTGTGTTCAGGAATTCCACGAAAGAAACAATGCCACCATCATATCTGAACTCGTTTTTTTTGCCTGTTCTTTTGTCTTCAAGGTGAATCATTAGGCCCTTGTTAAGGAAGGCCAGGTCTCTCAAACGCCTGGCAATCACATCATAATCAAATTCTGTGGTCTCAAAAATTTCCTTGTCTGGCTTGAAAGTGACAATTGTACCTGTATTTTGTGACTCTCCAATTGTTTTAAGCCCTGTCATAGGCACTCCACGCTCATACCTCTGGAAATAAATCTTACCATCTCTTTTTACCTTCACCTCAAGCCACTCAGACAGTGCGTTGACCACATGCACACCTACACCATGCAGACCACCAGAAACCTTGTATGTGGTTTTATCAAATTTACTGCCAGCATGCAACACAGTCATTGCAATTTCCACGGCAGGCTTCCCATACTTTGGATGAATGTCAACTGGAATCCCGCGGCCATTATCCTCCACAGTCACACTTCCATCCTCGTTTATTGTTACATAAATTTCTGTGCAGAAGCCAGCCATTGCCTCATCTATGCTGTTATCTACAACCTCATTCACGAGATGGTGAAGTCCACGGCTGTCCGTGCTCCCTATGTACATACCTGGCCTTTTTCTGACTGCCGTGAGACCTTCCAGAACCTGGATGCTTGAGGCATCATATCTAACCGCATTTTCTGCCACAGTACCACCATCTTAAACTTGCAGGGAACCAATCTTCCAAATACTCTATGGGTATATATAGGTTCAGATTAGGGGTTTAGAATTGCTGGCTTAAACTAATATCTCCTCACATTCCTTCTCCTCTTCTTCCATACCACAAAAGCGGCAATTGCTCCAGCAACGGCAATGCCAGCAGCAATCCCGAATACCAGGTTTGCTGGCTCTTGCCTTACTTCAAATTCCAGCACTGTTCCTCCAATTGTCATTACTTTTACCTGCACTTTCTCTGCACCAGACTAGAACAATCTAGAGTCTAAAGACCTAACACAACCCAAATGTGAAATTCCTGTATATGAGGAGATAAGCAAGCACATAGCTTGCAATTGCCCCAGTGTTCAGAAATGGGAGACCTGCCTGGGGCTTGCCCTTGCTCACAAAGTACATCAAGAAAAGGAAGGATACATAAATGCCAGCAATCACACAAATGGCTGTAAGTAGGTTTGCTGGAACTCCAAATCTTGTGGGATAGTCTGGAAGGAATACATAACTGCTAACTGCAAGAACCGCAGGAATAACTACATCCCCAACACCCATGAACATTGCCTCTCGCTCCTCGCTTTCGATCTGTTTCAGAATTCCATCCTGCCTCATAAAGGAATAGTTTGATTTCTTGGGCACCACGAGAAGCACTGGAAGTTTCATTTTTGTAACAGAATCTGCAAGCGTAATCATGTGCTTTGTCCTGTACACAGAGATTGCATCGTAGATTGCCAGTGCAAGCAGGATAATAAAGGAGGGAAGGATGCCAAGCGAAATGCCGAGAATTGCGGTGATTCCTGCAGCACTCACAAGCCCTATGGCGTTGATCACATACCACTCTGGATACCATAAGAGAAATCCAATGCACACAATTGTGAGATAGGAGGCAATTGAAAATGGAAAATCAATTATGGTATCGCCCTCATAGTAAGCAAAGGGCACCACGAACCAGAGCGCTGGATAAACTACAAACAAAAAAGAAACAGAAATTGCAAAGATGAGGAGGTATCTGAGCACTTTTTCCAGGCCAATTTTGACAAGGAAAAGGATTAATGCAGTCAGGCAAAGGAGAAGGATTATGTAGAAAACTGGATTAGCTGGGTTGTTCGGGTCCGCAAACGCCTGCATTCCGAGTGCCCTGTAAAACGGAGAAAGAAAAATTGCAACAATTTCTGGTACAACAAGAAAAATACTCAGCCAGATGAATGATTTGCTTCGCATGCTGATTTACACACGGTTGGCGAACACAACTGTACCTGCAATTTTTGTCACTCTGGCACGCACGATTTCTCCTGGTGATTTAGCCCCGTAAATATAAATGATGTATGGCGGAATTCTGGCCACTCCGTCACCCTTCTTTCCCATCTCCTCTATCCTGAACTCATAGATTTCACCCTGCCTCAACTCAAACTTCTCCTGTTTAGGTCTCGCGCTTTTGCCTGCGGTAACAGGTGCTCTCGCACCACAGGCCTCACATTCCAGTATCCAGATTCTATCCTCTTTCACGAGTTTTGTGTCTGGCCTGCCACATTCCGAGCAAATTACATAGGTATTCACATAATTTTCAATTCTTTCGTTCAGCATTTGGGGTGAGATTTTTGATTTAAAAATTACCCTCTTTTCCTTTATCTCACCTGGCGTTCCAAGTTCTTTCAGCAGATAGGCAAGGAAGTGCTCTGGAGTTCTCCTAAGCACTTCAACAATCTCAAAGAAGTTCCTGAAAATTGTATTTTTTCCCTCAACCATCACATCTGCTTTTGGGACAACGAAACGCTCGCCTGTACCCTTTGTCTGGGGCATGTTCTTGTAGGCACGCTCAAGCAGCTTTTCGTACTCATCTTCAGCCATAATATTACCTGTGACCATCCATATTTTGGGTAGTTTTAAAGGTTGCGGTGGGAATTTTAGCCTGTATAACGCAGGTACACAGATGCAAGAAGCCCTCCGAGAAATACCAGAATCCCTATGATTGTAAGGCCAAATCCTATAGACCATTCTGTCTCCTTTTCCTCCTGGAAATACCTCTCCTTTCCCGTTTCCCTTATCAGTGTGCTGGATATCATTGCTGGATGTGTACCCCTGCTGTAGCCCATACTCTGGGGTGTGGTAGCCCAGGTAGCACTACCAAAGACAATCTGTGCAATCACTGCAAGGATAATTCCTGCCAAAATGAAAGCACCTGCAGCTGTGGAACTCCGGAAAAAAACACAAATCAAAAACACGGAAAAGAAGGAGAGAATCCATACACCAGACCAAATAGCCTTTTTCCTTTCCATGGAGAGGAATTAGGTTTGGATGATATAAAATTTGCTGTTACCTTAATTTCATCCCAGCACATGCTTCAATGTGGAAATGAAACCTTTTGATAGTGTTTCTGGCTCTATGAGCAAAATGCCTGTGCAATCATAGTCGGCACATAGATTGTTTATTTTCGTGATGTACTTTATAAATTTCGCCTCCCAGTCCTGAAGAGTGAAACGGAAGGGTTCAATGTGGGTGAGCACAATTACAGGGTCCTTGTTTTCAGATTTCTGGGCGAGAATGAATTCTTTTGGCACCTGCACAAGCTGATGCTCTATCCTTGATGGTGAGATTACAATGTAGCCCTCACCTTTTTCTGCACTCTCCTCCTTTAACCAGATAATCTGGTGTAAAAATGGAAAATCCTTTTTTACATGCTTTGGATGTGTTTGGGTGATGTACAGAATTCTACATGAGGGAATTTTCTGGAGATTCCCTATCAGAACTCTTGCCTTCTCTTTATTATCAAGGATGTTTACCATTCCAATTTCAATTCCGTGCTCATCTAGAAACGCTTCGAAAGCACTCTGCTCCATCTCTGCCTCCTCTTCAACAACTACCTCTTCCTCAGCCCTTTCCTCCTCTACCTCTGGAATTGCTGCCTTCCTCACACTCTCAACCTCCTGAGTCACCAATTTTTTCTCATCTCCCTTCTGGAGGATAATCTCAATCATTTCCTCCTTCTTTACAGTAACAAAAGAGGAGTAGGGAAGCCCCGTAACATAAACCAGAATTCCAGCAAGGGTGCCAGCTGCATAGGGATGCTCCGGGAAAAATTCAGGAAACAGCTCTGTAAGATAGGCATGGACGCCGTCCTCCCTTACCACCAGCTTTATCTTTGAATACCCACTACCCCTCCAGATGGCTTCAATCTGGGGAATATAACTCTCAAGTTTTCCCTTGCCCAGCAACTCTTTTGCAAGTGCCATCCCGTTCAGCCTTCCTACCAAGAACCAGTGCTGCTTCTGCCCTCCTTCTCCTTCCTTCTTGAACAGAATTTGCTGCCAGATTCGGATTGTTTCTACTGGGAGGATAATCTTCTGAGACATGCCTCACCCGCTTTTTGGAGGATTTTGCTTACACGGAAACCTGTTTTTGCACTTGTTATTGTAGAATAAGCTACATTTATACCTTTCGAACGCATTCTTTGTTCCATCTTGAATATGGTCTTTGCATGCAAAACAATGTTCTTTATAAGGTCTGTTTTATTCTCAACCAGAATCACAGGTACGCTCCGCTCAATCTTCTCGGCCCAGTAAAATTCAATGCTTGTGTAGGTTCTTCGCCTTACAGCGTCAGAAACAAGGATATAGACATCTGCTGCTGCCGTATAACTCCTGAGGAGTTCGTCTGGCATGTGTACACCCTGAACATCATAGAAGTAGAATGTCAGTTCGCAGGGAGAATAATCTTTTCGGAACACCCTCACACCCACTGTAGAGCGGTATTTTGGCTCAAACACATTGGTCACTATCCGCTGAATTATCGCAGTTTTGCCCACACCGGGTTCACCAAGCACCACAACATTTGCTGCCTTCATGGAGATACAGCCCATTTTTTACTCCTATGGAGGTAATCACAAGAGAATATATAATTCTTCGCACAAGCTCAAACCGTAATGGTTTAGTCCAAAGTTTCGCAAAATGATTTTTTAAGAGAATCTGGCTTTTTCCGTTTTGGTATGACACAAAACCAAAAGCTTATGTACCTCCTCTCTCATCCTATTATCATGCATGTGAATGTAAGAAAATATGTTTACAAAGGCAAAACATACTATGCGGTGAGAATCTTCAAAACGGTGTACATAAACGGTAAGAAAACAAACAAAATTGTGAAGACAATCGGGAATACAACAGACATAGGAGAAGTGGAGAGGTTACAGAGAAAGGCATGG
>JAWACX010000056.1:2386-9571 GCA_038896575.1 Thermoplasmata archaeon | reverse complement strand
GTTTCCAGTTCATTTATTTTTCTCATAAAGAGTTTCTCCGAAGAGACCATTATATTCCTTCCGTAACTAACCCCATTCTCCATCACTGCGGAAGTTTCTGAGGGTAAAGGTTTCTCAAAAATTGGCAAATACTCGTGGGCCAAAAGAAGAAAGTTATATTGAATGCTTTTCTTATACCAGAATCCTGTTGTCTTGCAGTTGTGTTGACGCTTGATCACAAGTTCTTTCAATTTGAAACCAACTTCCAAAAATACGTTGATAGTTTTGAAACCGACTGGAATGACGTGCTTATGTTTTCTCGTATCTCCGATAAGGATTGCACATTTCTTTCCGGGTTTTAGCACTCTATAACTCTCATCGGCTACCTTTTTCATTTCGGTTAGAAACTCTTCGATGCTTAACTTGGAGAGGTCTCCCTCTACATTTGAACTATAGTTAATTATCCCTGCATACGGTGGATGAGTACAAATAAGATCAATGCTATTATCTGGAATATCTGATAAATTTCTTGCATCTCCAACTTTTACTTCAGGCTCATAGATATGCGGATAAAGGATGTTGGGCGGTGGGTTAAATTTCAAATTTTCTAATGTTAGTTCTACACAAGCAGGATTGATATCTCTCGCTATGCACTTTCTTCCAAGTAGTTTGGCCTCTATTGCAGTAGTACCGCTTCCAACAAAAAAGTCCAAAACGACATCACCAGGCTGGGAGTATTTTAATATTATGTTTCGTGGAATGTATGGGGACCAATTGCCCCTAAACCTTCCGCTGTGTGTCGCCCAATCTCCTCTTTGCTTATAGCTCCATACTGTTGTAGTCTCTTCCCTGAACTTTTTTGGTTCCCAGTATCTCACTTTTTTTGACGTTTTGAAACCAGAGATGTTTACTCCGTATGTCTGGAGCATAAGGTTTTCTAATTGTTTGAAAGAAATCCCGAAAATAGCGCCAATTTCAGCATCAGGCACACCTCTTTTCTTTGCATCCAAAACTGCCTGATTAAACATATCTTCCCCATGGCATCTCCGGATGTGCTCTCCCAATCCACTCTCAAAGATTTTTCCACACTGGGGACACTCAAATTCGGACATGTAGCCTTATACCATTTTTCTGTATTTAAGAATTTTTATCCTAAACATCCTTAATTTCTCCTCCAATAATCTTGACCTCCTAAAGCAACCATTATCTACCGCCAATTCTTTTCTGTGTTCATGAAATTGCTTGTGCTTGGTGCTGGTTTGATGGGCTCAGCTGCAGCTTACGACAGCATGAACAATGGGAATTTTGAAAGGGTTTTTGTTGGTGATGTGGACAAAGAGCGCTTGAAAGTTGTGAGCAAAAAAACTGGTGCTGAATCCCTGCATGTTAATGTGGAAAAGAGCGAGAGTGTGAAGCAGGCCTTCAGGAAAGTGGATGTAATCCTGAGTGCCGTGCCTTACTTCTACAATCTGAAACTCACAAAAATTGCGATTTCCATGGGCAAAAATCTCTGCGACCTTGGAGGAAACATAGAGGTTGTGCACCAGCAACTGGCATTGAGTGAGAAAGCAAGGGCAAAGGGAGTTACAATTATTCCAGATTGCGGGCTTGCACCAGGCATGGTCAATGTGCTTGCTGCAAAACTCATTTCAATGCTGGAAATAGCTGAAAATGTCAGGCTCAGAGTTGGTGGGTTACCCCAGGAACCAAAGCCGCCACTCAATTACTCCCTTGTGTTCTCACCCCATGGCCTTATTAACGAATATTATGAGAAATGCATTGTGCTGAGAGACGGAGAAATCAGGTATGTTGAACCGCTGGAGGAAATTGAGCCTCTGGAATTTCCAGGGTTTCCAGAACTTGAGGCTTTCAACACATCTGGTGGCTCCTCAACCCTGCCATTTACCTTCCGCGGAAGAGTAAAAAATCTGGACTACAAAACAATCAGGTATGCTGGGCATTGCGAAAAAATCAAACTTCTGTTTGCTCTCGGGCTTGGTTCAAAGGAACCTGTTGTTGTGGATGGCAAAAAAATTATCCCGAGGAACCTGCTTGCAAAATTGCTGGAAATGTATCTGCCCAGGGGGAAAGACCTTGTCCTTCTCCGTGTGACAGCTACTGGATATTCTGAAGGGACTAGAAAAACCCTGAGCTATGAGATGGTTGACTATTTCGATGAGAAAACTGGACATACTGCAATGATGCGCACTACTGCATACCCTGCAAGTGCAGTTGCAAAGCTGATTTCTGATGGGAGAATGGAGAAGGGAGTTTATACAAACGAGGTTGCAGTTAATCCAGATTTGTTCTGTGCCGAACTCAAAAAGAGGGGTTTAGCACTGGAATTCAGGGAGGAAAAAGGTAATTAGGGAAAAGGGTTATGGGAAACCATGGAGAACTTGGAAGAACTGAGCCCTCTTGAGAAAAAACTCCTTGTGGCCTTGCGGCAGGGCGTTGAGGCAGAGGTAGAGCAGCTGATAGATGGAAAGAATTTCACAACAATTCAGGAGGTGATGAATGCAGCCTCCTGGCTGAAAACCAAGGAACTATTGGAGATAGAGGAAGGGCTTGTGAGATGGATAGGGCTTGGAGAGGAGGGAAAAAAATATCTGAAAGAGGGTCTGCCTGAAAGAAAACTTTTTGATTTATGCAGGATGCAAAAAGAAACTGGAATTGCGGAGGCAAAGGATGCGCTCGGTGAGATTTTCAGCATAGCCCTGATGCACCTGAAGAACGCAGGGGCTCTGGTTGAGGGAGGGAAGATAAGGATTGAGGATGCTGGAAAAATTGAAGAGAGTATCAAGGCTAGAGAGGAGTTCTTGAACAATCTCTCGGAGCCGCGGGAGGAGAAGGAGATTGATAGAAACCTTCTGGGATATTTCCTCAAGCGGAAAGGTGTTCTGGTTGTGAAGGAGAAGGTTCTGCGAAGGCTCAAACTTACAGAGAAAGGTTTGGCTGTTGCAAAAGGAATTCTTGAGATTGAGGAGGAGGTATCCCAGGTTACCCCTGAGCTTATTCGCACGGGTAAATGGAGAGAGGTAAAGCTGAGGAAGTATGATGTAACAAGGTATGTGCCAAGGACTTTCGGTGGCAGGGAGCACCCACTGAGCAAGATTGCAGGCCAGGTGCGGAAAATTTTCCTGAGCATGGGTTTCACTGAGATAGATTACGGGATTGTGCAGAACGCCTTCTGGAACATGGATGCACTGTTCGTGCCCCAGGACCATCCAGCAAGGGATATGCAGGACACTTTCTATCTTCTCACCCCTGCAAAAATTAGTGTTGAAAATGAGGAGTGGTTGAGGGCTGTGAAACTTGTGCATGAAGATGGTGGCGATACAGGCTCGGAAGGCTGGGGCTCCACATGGAGCAGGGAGGAGGCTGAGAAGGCATTGCTCAGAACCCATACAACAGTGAACACTATCAGGTATCTTGCAGAGCATCCAGACGAGGATGCAAAGGTATTCTCAATAGCAAGGGTTTTCAGGAACGAGAATATGGATGCAACTCATCTGCCAGAGTTCATGCAAATAGAGGGGATTGTGGTTGAGAAAAATGCCTCGCTTTCAATGCTCATTGGAGTGCTCCGTGAGTTTTACAGGCGCATTGGCTTCCCAGATGTCAAATTCCATCCTTCGTATTTCCCGTTTACAGAGCCAAGCCTGGAAGTTTACACAGTTGTGGATGGAAAAGTTCTTGAGCTTGGGGGCGCGGGAATTTTCAGGCCTGAGGTTACATTGCCCTTTGGAACTAGGAAGCGTGTGCTTGCCTGGGGCCTGGGTCTGGAGAGACTTGCAATGCTCAAGTATGGTTTTGAGAGCCTCGCTGAGATTTATTCAAACAAACTTGAGGTGCTTAGAAGACCATTACGGCTCTGGAGGTGAGAAATTGGTTGTGCGGGCCATCGTGAGATTCTATGGGCTGGTGCAGGGTGTGAATTTTAGATACTACACAAGGATGAAGGCGAGAGAACTCGGGCTTACAGGAATTGTGAGAAACGAGCCTGATGGAAGTGTGTATGCAGAATTTGAAGGTGAAAAGGAGAAGGTGATGGAGTGCATAAACTGGTGTGCTACAAGCCAGCCCTATGCCGAGGTCTCAGACTACGATGTCCGGATTGAGGAGAATGTAACCCCGAAGTATTCCAGTTTTGATGTTGTGAGGTAATAAGTGTTTCAGAGATGCAGTCTGTTGGTAATAGATAGGTAATAGATATGTACTATCAACCTTCCTCGTGAACATCAAGATGCCAGGCATGGATGTTCACGATGCTTGGTAATCTATGGACGAATTACTCTCCCCTGCAGGCGCTCACGAGGTCCCCTGATAGTACAATTGCTCACTGGCACTATGGAGGAACACAAAGTATTTATCCAATTTTCGCATTTCCCTGCTGATGAGCGATATTACAATGATTGTGCTTACACTCCTGGTTGTTCTGGCATTTGTGCTCCTGCTTCTTTTCTGGCTAACAAAAATTCTGATAAGGAGAGGAAAGAGACAGGTTGAAACAGAAGCCTATACACGGGACAGAGCCTACAATGCCCTTAAATTCACTGAGAAAATTATTGAAACGAGTGAGGTCAGCGGAAGTGTAAGGACAGAGTGCCTGGAGAAACTCAGGTCTGCGAGAAACGCGTATGAACGGGGCCAGTACACAATTGCAATTGAGCTCACAGATGACATAAAGAGCAGGATAAGGGGGAGTATGGGTGGAAATAGGAATCGTAGGTAAGCCCAATGTAGGCAAAAGCACTTTTTTTGCAGCCGCCACCCTTGCAAATGCCCAGATTGCCAGCTATCCATTTACCACAATTGAACCAAACATGGGAGTCGCGTATGTGCGAACCAAATGTCCCCATGTTGAGCTAAATGTTCAATGCAATCCCAGAAACTCGCTCTGCATGGATGGGATAAGACTTGTGCCTGTTAAAATGATTGATGTTGCAGGCCTGGTGCCAGATGCCCACAAGGGCAGGGGTCTGGGAAACAAGTTCCTTGACGATTTACGGCAGGCAGATTGTCTGATTCATATTGTGGATGCAAGTGGCTCAACCACTGCAGAAGGTAATCTCTGCAATCCAGGGGAGCATGACCCACTTGAGGATGTGGCCTTTCTTGAGAGGGAAATTCATTACTGGCTTGCAGGGATTTTGATGAAGGACTGGGAAAGGAGAGCCAGGGGTATTGAGATTTCCGGTGGAAAGCTTGAGGACATGCTTGCAGAAAAACTTGCGGGCCTGGGTATGACCCACAAGCACATTCTTGCAGCCCTTCATGCAGCACCTGTGGACCCATCAAAACCGAGCAAGTGGAAGGAGGAGGAGTTTCTTGCATTCTCTAAAATTCTGATAAAAATTTCAAAGCCAGTCATCATAGCGGCAAACAAGGCAGATATTGCACCCGAGGAGAATCTGAAAAAACTTCTTTCGCTGAAGGATTATATTGTGGTGCCAACAATGGCCGATTACGAGCTTGCTTTGAGAAGGGCTGCGAAATCCGGGATAATCAGATACACACCAGGAGATATTGATTTTGAAATTCAGAAGCCAGAATCCCTGAATGAGGCACAGAAAAAAGGGCTTGAGAAAATCCGCGAGGGCTTGAAAAAGTTTGGTGGTACAGGCGTCCAGAAGTGCATTGAAACTGCTGTTTTCAAGCTGTTAGAAAGAATTGTGGTTTACCCTGTTGAGGATGAGAATCACTTCAGGGATAAGGAGGGGAGGGTTCTTCCTGATGCTTTCCTGTTGCCAAAGGAGAGCACTGCAAGGGACCTGGCTTACAAGGTGCATACAGACCTTGGAAAAAACTTCATAAGGGCAATAAACGCAAGAACAAAGATGGTTCTGGGTGCGGATTACCAGTTAAGGGACGGAGATATAATTAAAATTGTTGCAAAAGGCTAAAGTTAAATATCCATGGAAATATAGGGATTTAAGATGCCGAGGTGGCCCAGACCGGGACGGCGCAAGCCTGGAGACACTGGCCAGTAAGCTTGTGGGTCTTGTACCCTCGGGAGTTCAAATCTCCCCCTCGGCGTTTCTACTTCTGCTGGATGCCTTCCCCTTTTGTCTCTTTTTTCTTCCTGAAGAACAGGAAATAGAGCAGGAGGACCAAGACCACAATAGCCACAACCACTAGTGCAGCTATTCCAAGGAGACACCCAAAAACTATGCCTTCGGCACTTTCCACTGTTACCGTAATTTCCTCTGATTTCTCTCCCTCACCCGCTGAATTCACGGCAGAAACCCTGTAGTGATATGTCTTGCCAGGTTTTACAGTGAGGTCCATGTAGCTCGTGTTCTCTCCACTAATCTCAGCCAGCAATCTTTCCTCTTCACCCTCAGCCCACCTGTAAATCCTGTAACCAGTTATCGGGGAGCCCCCGTCATCAGGCTTGCTCCATTCAAGGGATACCTGGAGAATCTTGCTCACAACCGAGACCTGCAAAATCTTCCCTGGAACTGTAAAAGGTGTTCCGCTCACTATTACCCTCTCTCCTTCCCCAGCAGCATTTTCAGCACTTACAGCGTAGTAGTAGCTGACGCCGTTCTTCAGATTTTTGTCAGTGTAATTTGTATTGATTACCTCTGCAATTTTCGTCAAATTGCTCTCATTCAATCCCCTGTAAATGTTGTATTTGAGAATCGGGCTTCCACCATCACTCAATGGAGGATACCATGTTAGCGTCACAGTGGCATTGCCACAGATTGCCTCAAGATACTGGACTTTGCCTGGAACCCAGAATGTCTTTGCACTGACAACATCAGAAAGAATACCTTCACCATAACCATTTACCGCGCTTATCGCATAGAAATACTCTGTGCCAGAAGTGATGTTTGTATCTGTGTATGAATACTGGGCTCCGAGTGTGGCCAGAAGGGAGAGATTATCTGAGCTCAGGCCCCTGTAAACTTTATAATTCGTTATCTGGCTTCCACCATCGCTCAAGGGCGCTTCCCAGTTAAGCACAATTTTCCCGGCTTTTCCTTCCGCTGTGAGATTTCTTACCTTGCCAGGTGCACCGAGCACCGTTGCACTTACCACCTCTGATTTTGCACCTTCCCCAACTGCATTCACAGCACTAACTGCATAGTAGTAAGTACCACCAGTTGTGACAATGTCAGTGTAGGAAGTTATGTTGGGGTTGATTCCAATCAGGGAAAGATTGGTTGGTTCAATACCCCTGTAAATTCTGTAGTTTGT
>JAWACX010000056.1:0-2376 GCA_038896575.1 Thermoplasmata archaeon | reverse complement strand
TGTCCAGAGGCATCACCCATGTTAGCGTCACATTCTTGTCCTGCACAGAAGCGGTCAGGAAACGGGGCTGGGATGGAGGATAGCCTGTGAGCACTGAAATTTCGTTTGAAGGAGTGCTTTCGCCAACTGCATTGTAAGCCCTTACAACATAATAGTAAGTTTTTCCGAACTGGATGTTGGCATCCACATAGGCAAGGGCACTAACCGTGGCAAGGTAGATTTCTCCACCACTTGTAAAACCACGGTAAACTTTATAACCTGTGATGGGAATGCCACCACTATCTGATGGGGGTAGCCAGCTTATTCTAACAACATTTCCCGCGGTATCAAAATACCCGGTTAGGTTGAGAGGCATGGAAGGATTCACTGCAGCAACATTACTTGCCTCGTTTGATTTGTTTCCCTCTCCAATTGCATTTATTGCCGAAACCTGGTAGTAGTATGTTACTCCCGGGGTTACATTTGTATCTGTATAGCTCGTGAGATTGCCTATCACCGCAAACGGAGTTTCGTTTCCTGAGGAGAGACCCCTATAAATTCGGTAATTTGTTACTGGACTGCCTCCATCATTGAGCGGTGGCCGCCATTGGAGGGTAAGAGCACCATTTTGTTGGGTTACACCAAGGTTCAAGGGTGCAGAAGGCGGTGTAGGTCCTGTTACTATTACCCTCAGCTCCTCAGAACGCTGACCTTCTCCTGCAGAATTTACTGCCGCAACTTGATAGAAATATTCAGTCCATATTGTCACATCCGTGTCCGTGTAGTTGGTGATATTTCCAACAGTTGCAAGAAGTGTCTCATTTCCAGAAGAATTGCCCCTGTAAATCTTATAGTTTGTAATTGGTGCCCCGCCGTCATTTGCTGGCGGGTCCCAGATGAAGGAAACCTTGGCGTATGTGGCAACAAGGGAAAGATTGAGGGGCTTTGCAGGAGGCTGAGGAGGCTTGACCGTGATATTCACCTCATTTGAGAAGTTGCTTTCACCATATGGGTTAACTGCTGTGACTTTGTAAAAGTATGTTGTTTCCAGCGAAACATTCGTATCCACAAAAGAGAGAACATTCCCTGTTTTGGCATATGGAGTTTCATTGCCTGAAGAGGTGCCCCTGTAAATGCTGTAGTTTGTGACAGAGCCTGTGAGCGGGGGCTCCCAGTTGAGATATACCTTGGCATCATAGCAATATCCAGTGAGATTTTGAGGTTCGGTTGGAGGTGTGAGAGTAATGGACACCTCATCAGAAAGTGCACCCTCTCCCAGAACATTCACCGCAGAAACACGGTAGTACAATGTGGGTGTAGGTGGTAGAGCTGTGTCCAGATATGTTGTGATGTTCCCGATAGTTGCAAGAAGGGTTTCTCCACCAGGCACTGTGCCCCTGTACACTTTATAACTGAGGACCCTGCTCCCCACAAGGTTTGCAGGAATCTCCCAGGAAAGCCGAACAGCCTCTCCTTCCATCGTTGCAGTTAGATTTCTCGGTGCAGCGGGAAACTTGGCAAGATAATGCTCCATTACCTCAGTTTCGTTCAAAGCCCTGGAATAAATAGCGACCTCGTCAATGATGCCGGGGTAGGCATGCATATACCCAGAATCCCTGTCTCCAAATGTGAGGTCTCCAGTTGGGGTTTTCAATGTGCCAGTAACATTATGGATTCCCACAAGGGAACCGTTAATATAGAACTTTGCAGAAAAACCATCGTAGGTCCCTACAAGATGGTACCAAACACCATTTTGGAGTTCAGGACCAACTATAGTAAACCGAGTGCCATCCGCTAATTCCCCTTCAAATGCGTAGTGTCGACTTCCAGGTAAACCGCCAACAAATTCAGGCCTGTCCCAGTCATATTGAGAGGTAATAATAGAAGGGTAGTATGAGTAATATGGAATAACTGGCTTAATCCAGCATTCGAGAGTAATTTGAGAGGTAATCGACAGAGAGGCACTCTTCGGCACACTCACAATGTCATCAGTTCCGTCGAATTCGAGAGCACTTCCAAAAACTCCCTCCGTCCATGTGGCCCCTGATATTGTTCCGTTGTTATTATTTCCACTCAGATCATGTACAATAGACGAAGATGCTTCATTGAAATCCCAGATGCCCACGATGTCTTCAGTTTTGAAATCTGCAGAACATAGCCCTTTAAAAGGGATTGTAGACACTGCAACCATGAATACAAGCACGAACATTGCCAAGTTCTTCATAATCTCAACTCCATTAAATGTTGTACAATATTATACCCTTCCAATATTTAACTTTTATGCAGTGCCAAACATTTATTAGGAACAAGTGATTTATCTGAGCATTAGTATGAAAAAGCCGATTCTTCATCGGCAAATTGCAATTCATACAATCGCTGGTAAATACCACCCTGCTG
>JAWACX010000055.1:0-9586 GCA_038896575.1 Thermoplasmata archaeon | reverse complement strand
GCAAAACAAACTTGAACATCTCTATTTTGTCAAACTGGTGCACTCTGAAAATCCCTTTTGTGTCCCTGCCATGGGCCCCTGCCTCTGTGCGGAAGCATGTGGAAAAGCCAGCATAATACTTCGGCAGTTCCTTCTTCTCAAAAATTTCGCCTGCATGCATTGCACCAATGGGCACTTCGGCTGTGCCAGCAAGGTAAAGGTCTTCACCCTCTATTTTGTACACATCCTCTCTTCCTGCTGGAAGAAACCCTGTGCCAAACAGTGCCATTTCTCTCACGAGCACAGGTGGAAGGAGTGGCACAAAACCCTCCTTGACAAGCTCCTTAAGGGCAAATTGCACTATCGCAAACTCAAGAAATACGAGCTCCTTCTTGAGATATGCAAATCTTGCGCCAGAAACCTTTCCTGCACGCTCCACATCAATCAGCCCATGAAGTTCCCCTAGTTCTATGTGGTCCTTTGGCTTAAACTTAAAATCTGGAATTCTGCCCCACTCCCTGATCACAACATTTGAGTTTTCATCAGGGCCACTGGGCACAGTTTCATGGGGAAGGTTTGGAATCAAAGCCAGGATTCTACTGCGCTCTGCATCGAGTTCAGCAAGTCTTCTCTCACAACTGTCGATTTCCTGGTTTATTTTTTCTACCTCTGCGATTGCCTTAGCCTTGTCTGCACTCCTGCTTATTTCCCTTGCCAGCCTGTTCTTCTCAGCTCTCAGTTTTCCAACTTTGCCTGTAAGCTCCCGCCATTCCCTATCAACACCGAGCAACTGGTCAACAGGGTAATCCCTGCATCTGGCTGCCAGTCTTTCCTTCACATACTCTGGCTTTTCCCTTATCAGCTTTATGTCCAACATCAGGAGGGCAAGAGGAAAAGAGTATTTATGGATAACGGGGAGGGAACCATTTAATACCTGAACTCCATAGGCAGGGCGATGTATGCGGATTTCAGCGTTGCGAGCATCATCGGGATTATTCCAGCAATCATTCTCCTCTACAACCTTTTGAAAAAGTATGAGCGCCCCTATGTGGAATTTGCTCTATTTGATTTCAGCAGGGTGGGGCTTGCATTCATTGTTGGTTTGTTTGCTGGTGTTTGTGTAGCCATTGCAAGATATTTGTTCTATGATGTGGTCACAACCTCTGAGATTTTAGAGGTGGTGCTCCTCATGCTCCTCTTCTTCCCTGTTTTTGAGGAATTGCTCAAACTCATCATTCTCAACACAAAGTTCTTCCACAGAAAATTTGACACGGTGTTTTACGGGATTTCCCTGGGCACGAGCATCGGGCTCATGGCTTTCGTTTCCCTTGCCCTGATAATGCTCCGCACCACGAACTTTGAGAGCAATCCGCACCTTTTTGGTGTCCTCCTCCTTGTTGCCATGGACTTCATCTTCATCAACGCCTTCACAGGTTCCGTAATAGCCTACGGTGTGCAGGCTAACAAAATCTGGAGCCATCTCTTCCGTGCTGTGCTCTTCAGTGCAATCAACAACTTCCTCCTTTTTCCATTTTACCGTGCACTTCCAGGCCTGATGTATCCCTTCCTTTTCTTTGGCTTCCTCTATACCATTTTCACACTTTATCTGGTTGAGAGAAAGGTAATTCCCTCAGCAATCCCTGAGAAGGTGAAGAAAGAGATAAGGGAGTGGAGGCAAAAACATGGTGGAGATTAAGTGCCCCTACTGTGGATTTGTGTTTGATACAACCAGGGGACTCCAGTGTCCCAGCTGTGGTGCAGCATGGTCCCAGCCCGCCCAGCAGCCAGTTGTGGTAGAAGTCAGAGAGAGGGCAAAAAAGAGAAGACCCTGGTTGGGACCCGTTATAGGGTTAATTGTCCTGTTTGTGATAATTTTCTTGGTTCTCTACACACCTCTCGGCTCCTATCTTGTGCATTTCTTCTCAGGCACACCAGCATCAGCCACATTTACGGTAAGGCGTGAGGTGAGTTTTACAAGTTCAAAGCCAGTTGACTACGAGTTTCATATGCCCAAAATTGTGTCTGGCATAGGGCAGGAGGTGCGGAATGTTGAGCCCCTGGGTGGCTATAGTGAAATCAAGGTTAATGGAACCACATGGTATGTCTGGAAAGATAATGGAAAAACGAGTGGTATGGTAAGTGTTACATTTACAGTCCATACCAGAGAGGTGAAGTGGAAAATAAACGCAGGAGATTCTGGAAATCTCTCCCAGATTCCTGGCGAACTTGTATCAAAATACCTGGGCAGGGAATGGAAAATTGACCCTTACATGCCAGAAATCAGAAATCTTGCAACCAACTTAACAAGAAATTGCACCACGGTTTATGAAAAGCTGGAGGCAATCTACAGGTATATCCAGAAGAACATAAGGTATGTGAAGGGCACCACTGGTGAGCCCAACGACCCGCTAACAACCCTGCGCACGGGCGCTGGTGATTGCGATGACCAGAGCATTCTCTTCTGCTCCCTTGCCAGAGCCGCAGGGGTTCCTGCATGGCTTGAACTGGGTGCGATTTATATCCAGATTGAAGGAAAATGGGGACCCCATGCCTGGGTGCGCACCTACATTCCCTACAAAAATGGCTCCGGTGAGTATGTCAACATAGACACCGCAAATGGGATGTTTCTGACGAGAGATGCTCTCAGATACACGGACTGGGTGAGCACAGGGAATGGCGATGACCTCAGGTTCTACTACTTCTTTTTCACCTACTCCTATCATGGCTCCGCTCCAACAGTAAATTTGAGTGATAACTATGTCACGATTTCAATGAAGACGGAATTTAGTTAACCAGTTGCCACTTCTGGAAGAAATGAAAGAATTTTGGGATGAGCACCCTTATTTACCTCCTCACTTATTCCCTCCCATGATGTCTAACAGGAAATTGGTCATTGTGGGCGGGGGTGCAGCAGCCCTTTCAGCAGCAATGAACGCAAGAAAGGAGAATCGGGATATTCAGATAACAATGTTCTCAGAGGAAAAGGTACTCCCTTACTCCAGATGCGGGCTTCCTTTTACGCTTGATGGCGAGATTCCTGATGTGCGAAATCTCATCACCCAGAAGGAGAACTTTTTCAAGATAATCAAGGTGAATCCAAGACTAAGATGCAAGGTTACAAACATTGATCCAGATGCTCGGAAAGTCACATATCTTGATGAAAACCAGAAGGTAAATACCGAAACCTTTGAGGCCCTCATCCTCTGCACGGGTGGAAAACCTGTATTGCCAAAAATTCCAGGGGTTGAGAAGAATGGGGTGTTTGTGCTTCGCACAATTGAAGATGCAATTAACATCAGTGCGAGGGTGAAGCAGGCAAAGAGGGCAGTTGTTGTTGGCGCGGGCCTAATTGGTCTCGAAACAGCCCATGCATTGAAAAGGGCTGGAATGAATGTCTGGGTTATTGAGTTGCTGGAGAGTGTTCTTAAGCCAATCCTTGATGAGGATATGGCGAAGCTTGTTAAGGAGAAAATTGAGAAGCATGGAATCAAGGTGCATCTGGGAAAGAAGGTAACTGCTCTTGAGGGTGAGGAGAATGTAAGCCGCGTTGTTGTGGGTGCCGAAGAGTTTCCCTGTGATATTGTGGTTTTTGCCACGGGTGTAAAACCAGATGTGGAACTTGCAAGAAATGCTGGAATTGAGATTGGTCCAGCTGGCGGGATAAAGGTGAATGAAAGGATGGAGACAAACAAGCCAGGCATTTATGCTGCAGGAGATTGTGTGGAAACAGTGCACAGAGTAACTGGCAAGCCAGTTCTCTCAATGCTCGGAACTTCGGCTGTGAGGCAGGGGAAGGTGGCGGGGATAAACAGTGCAGGTGGAAACGCGGTTTACCCGGGGACACTTAACGCAACTGTGACGAGAATATTTGATACAGAGATAGGATTTGTAGGTCTCACAGAATGGCAGGCAAATGAGGTTGGTATGAACTGCTTCTCGGTTGCAGTGCCCTGGAAAACAAGGGCCGAGTATTTTCCAGGGGCAAGTGAAATTAAGGTGAAGCTTGTTTTCCAGAAAGAAAATCTGCGGCTCGTCGGTGGCCAGGTGGTAACAAAAGAGGGTGCAGCAGGGTATGTGAATTTGCTCTCCCTTGCCATAGATAAGGGTTTGAGTGCTCCAGACCTTGCCCAGCTAGATACTTGTTACTCTCCACCCGTGGCTGATGTGTGGAATCCTGTGTGTATAGCCGCAGAACTCGCAGTCAAAAAAAGGGATTGAGAAAAGCTTTTAATCATAAAAAAAGTTAAGGGACGGGATTGATATGCCAAGGCTGTTCGGAACGAATGGAATTCGTGGCGTTGTGAACGAAGACATGAATATTGAACTTGCCTCAGGGATTGGCAGGGCTGTTGGGAGCTTTCTCGGTGGAAAGGGAAAGGTTGTTGTGGGCACTGACACGAGAACCTCAAATGAGATGCTTAAGGACGCTCTGGTTTCGGGACTTCTCTCAACAGGATGCGACACAATTGATGTGGGTATCTCTCCATCGCCAGCAATCCAGTATGCCGTGAAAAATGGATTTGGAAACTTTGGGGTGATAATCACAGCTTCCCACAACCCGCCCCAGTTCAATGGAATCAAGTGCATTGATGCAGATGGAACCGAGCTTGCGCGGGAGAAAGAGGAGGCAATTGAGAAAATATATTTTGAAAAAAGTTTTGTTGTGAAGCCCTGGAATGAAATAGGAAGGTGCCTTAGCAACCCTAAGGCAAATCAGAATTATATTGAGGGCATAATTGGAAAATGTGAGGTTGAGCTAATCCGGAAGGCAAAGCTTAAGGTGTTGCTGGATTGCTCAAACGGGGCTGCAAGCTTTACCTCTCCCTACCTTTTTGAAATGCTCGGATGCCATGTAATCTCACTCAACTCCCATCCTCAGGGCACATTCCCGGGTCATGCCTCAGAGCCAACGCCTGACAACTTGAAGGATACAATAAAAATTGCTTCAGCCCTCGGTGCAGACCTCACTGTTGTGCATGACGGGGATGCGGATAGAACAATATTTATTGATGAAAAAGGACAGTACATTCATGGTGACAGGAGCCTGGCCCTTATAGCCAGGGAAACAGTGAAGGCTAGAAACGGTGGCCTTGTTGTAACTCCAGTTGCGACATCCCTCTGCCTGGAAGATGCTGTGAAATCCTATGGTGGCAGGGTCCTTTATACCAGAGTTGGTGCCCCGATTGTGGCAAGGGCAATGATTGAGCACAATGCTGTTTTTGGGGGCGAGGAAAATGGGGGCATGATTTTCCCAGAGTTTCAGTACTGCAGGGACGGAGGAATGGCTGCTGCAAGAATGATTGAGATTTTGGCAAGAACAGGACTAAAACTTTCCGAGCTTATTGATTCCCTGCCGAAGTATGCCCAGGTGAAGACGAAGGTTGAGTGTCCAGAGGCAAAGAAAGAGGCTGCATTGAGGAAGCTTGTGGAGCATTACAAGGGGGAGAAAATTGACACTACAGATGGTGTGAAAATCATGTTTGAGAAGGCCTGGGTCCTTGTGAGACCATCTGGCACAGAGCCAATCTACAGGGTTTATGCAGAGGCAGAAACAATGGAGAAGGCGAAGAAGTTAAGCGATGAAAATAAGAAGCTGATTGAGGAGATAATAAGGAGCCTTTAGGTTCAGAATGTGTTTTCAGGCAAACAAAGGTTTATATACCTCCTGTGTATTACCATTATTGTAGGCAAAATGTATGCACGCTGTAAGTAATCATATATCACGATGACTCACTCTCCCTCCTTTTTTTATTTTTTTGTTATTAAAGGATGAGTAAGATTGCCTTTTTCCTGTCGTGCAGGTTTGCACATGAGAAAAATGCTGAAGGTAATATACTGGATGCTTAAAAACAAGCAATCATTTATCCCTTTCCCAGAAAGGTTAGGGAATAACTTCGGTTATCTGCGAGAGAAACGCCACCAGTTGAAGTATTCTCCAAACCCCGGGCATTCGCAATAACCTTAAAATACTCCACAGGATTTCTATTTCTTGGTGTTTGGATGCCCTCTAAAGCAAAGAGAAAAGGCAGGATTATGGTTGACAGGGAAAAATGCACGGGTTGCAGGGCCTGCATGCTTGCCTGTGCAGTGAGGCACAGAGGGAAATACTCTCTGGCAATGGCAAGAATCTGGGTTGAGGAAGTTGATGAAATGGATGTGGGGCCTACGGTATGCAGGCACTGTGTTTCACCAGCATGTATGAAGGCATGCACTGCAGGGGCAATAAGAAAAAGGGGAGAACTCGTGCATCTAGATATGAAGAGATGCACTGGCTGCAGGGCTTGTGTTGATGCCTGTCCTTTCGGAGCAATAAGATATTCCAGCAAGTTAAAGAAGGCATTGAAGTGTGACCTTTGCGACGGCGAGCCAGAGTGCATAAAGGCCTGTATAACTGGAGCAATTTATTGAGGTGAAAAAATGTATGGTTATACTGGAAAAATTCTATTTGCTAACCTTACAAAAGAAAAATTTGTTGTGAAGGAACTTGAGAGGAGCAGGGTAAAAAAGTATCTGGGTGGTGTGGGGCTTGCTGCAAGCTTTATCTGGGAACTAACAGATGCAAAAACTGAACCTTTGAGCAGTGAAAACCCTCTTATCCTGGTTACTGGACCTGTTAATGGAACTGGTTTTCCACCAACAGGAAGATTTGCTGTGTGCTCTCTTTCCCCCTTAACTAAAATCTGGGGAGAGAGCCACGCAGGTGGTTTCTTCGGGCCCATGATGAAGTATGCTGGATTTGACATGGTTCTCATCACCGGGAGATCCAAAGAGCCAGTTTATCTTGCAATTGATGATGGAAGGGCTGAGCTGAGATGTGCAAAGGACCTGTGGGGCCTGGATGTGCTGGAAACCACAGAGAGGATAAAGGAGGAAATGCCCAATTCGGAAGTGGCCTGCATCGGCCCTGCTGGTGAAAACCTCGTGAAATATGCCTCTATCCAGGTCTGCAAATACCGCGCTGCAGGAAGAACTGGCATGGGTGCAGTGATGGGCTCAAAGAATTTAAAGGCGGTTGCTGTTAGAGGAGAGGGGGAAATCAGGGTTTATGATTTGGAGAAATACCTGAAGTTTGTGGAGGAGGCAAGGAGGAGGTACACAAAGGAGCGGTGGGGAATTGCTGCCCAGGAATCGCTTGGAAAGTATGGAACAACCTCGCTTGTTGAGGCAGAGCAGGAGATTGGTCGGTTACCCACAAAGAATCACAGCACTGGCATCTTCAAGGATTTTGACAGGATTGGGGGCGAGGCGGTAAGAAAGTATGTGCGGAAGAAACGAAAGGCCTGCATGGGCTGTGCAATTCAGTGCAAGTATGTGGCCGCTATTGATGCTGGTGAGTTCGGGGGCACAATCACAGAGGGGCCTGAGTATGAAACGCTCGTGGCTTTTGGCTCTGATCAACTTAATTCCAGGCTGGATGCAATTGTGTATGCAAACTATCTCTGCAACAAACTCGGGCTTGACACAATAAGCACGGGCAAGAGCATTGCATTTGCAATGGAGTTGAGTGAAAAGGGACTGATTAGCCAGAGCATAAAATGGGGTGATGTTGAGACCATGGTGAAACTTGTTGAGGACATCGCTTACAGGCGTGGCTTTGGCAATGAACTTGCAGAGGGAGTTAGAAATCTTGCTGCAAAACTTGGGCCTGAGGCAGAAAAACTTGCGGTGCATGTCAAAGGGCTTGAAATGTCTGGTCAGGATGGAAGGGCACACAAGTCAATTGGCTTAACCCATGCAATTTCTGTGAGAGGTGCAGACCACCTGCGGAGCATTTCCTGTCTTGACGAGCTAGGATATGTGGATATAGCAAAGGAGAGGTATAAAGAGGATGCCAAGATAATTCTGGATTTGAGAAGCGAGAAATTGAAGGGAATTTTAGTTGAGGACATGGAAACAAACTATGCGATTGTGGACTCTCTCATCATCTGTAAATATGGCACGATGTGGCCGCCAATTTTCTACTATTCAGATTATGCACGCCTGATTTACTACACGACTGGCTTCAAGGATTATCAAAAGCCAGAGAATGTGAGAAAATTGGGAGAACGCATCTGCTTGCTCCGTAGAGCAATCAATGCAAGGCGCGGGATTACAAGAAAGGACGATACCTTGCCCTACAAGCAACTCCACGAGCCAATGCCAGATGGCCCCGCAAAAGGAGAGGTTGTGCATCTTGATGTGATGCTGGATGAGTTCTATGATGCAAGGGGCTGCACGAGGGATGGAAAGCCCAAATACAGCAAGCTCAAAGAATTGGGAATGAAACAGGTTGGTGATGCGCTGGCAAAGGCAGGGATAATTTCAAAAGAGCATTGATTGCCGTCTCAGCAACCATTATACCCATGAAATTATTCCCGAAACCATGGCAGTTTTTCCTGAGTTTGAGCCATTGGGTCTGGAGCACAGGGTGCTGAAGGAATTACTTCTCCAAGCTAATCCTACCACATCAGAAATGTGCTTTGGAAGTTTGTTTATCTGGCAGGACACATATCCAGCCTACATCTCAAAAATTGAAAACGGATTTGTGTTAAGGGGTGAAGAAGAATTTCTGATGCCAGTGTGTGAAAGAAATCTGGAGGAAACTGAAAAGATTGTGCAGGCGATTGAGGAGTACAATGGAGCAAGGCAAAAAAACACTGTTTTCAAGTTCACGCCAAAGGATTGTGCTGAATTTTTGAAGCAAAGAAACTATGTGGTGGTGCCAGATAGAGATAACTTTGACTATGTTTACCTTACAGAGGAGCTTGCAACACTGCCAGGACAGAAATACTATAGCAAGAGAAAGGACATAAAAAAATTCCTGGAGAAAACTGGTGGAAACGCTGTGTTTGTTGAGTTAAAACAGGAACATCTTGAGCAGTGCCTTGCACTCAATCTGAACTGGATTGTGGAGAAAGAATTAAACAACGACTTTCATGTGATGGCAGAGCATCGGGCACTGGAAAGAGCGATAAAGCATTATTCTGAACTTGAGTTCATCGGGTATGCGGTGGTGCTTGAGGGCAAGGTTGTGGGGTTCACAATTGCAGAGGCCTTGAGTAGTGACACTGTGGTTGTCCATTTTGAGAAAGGGGATTATCGTTTGCCAGGAATATACCAGTACATAAACCAGAAATTTGCAGAAGCGATGCTGGGCAAATTCAAATACATCAATCGGGAACAGGATTTGGGGATACCTGGGTTGAGAAAAGCAAAGGAGTCCTATCACCCGATTATGCTTCTGGAGAAATATACCTGTACAAAATACATTAATATGTAGAAGAAGGAGAGCATGGATGCGATTGTGCTAAAATAAAAATGAGTACAACCTTAACTCCGCTTCCCCACTAACTTCCCAAGGATTGTGTAATAGGCACAATGAGATTTTGATGGGCAATACAAAAAGAAGGGAATTGCAATAAATGAACGGAATGAACATATGGAAGCTATCCGAAGTTTATGTTGTGACAGTGGGTGAGCAGAACCTTCTGAATGAGATAACAAAATCCACGAGAAAACTCCTTAATGAGCTTGAGATACATATTACTCAAAAATTGGGAAGTTAGAGCGGGACAAAATTAGAGTGGATGCAAGTTCAAGAGATTGTGCCAGAGAGCCCTGCAATTAA
>JAWACX010000054.1:0-9601 GCA_038896575.1 Thermoplasmata archaeon | reverse complement strand
GAATCTTTTGATTTGCCTCGGAAATCAAGATGGTATCCAGGTACCCATTTTCCAGGCTTTCCCTCACCTCCTTCTCACCATACACTGCAAGGCCACCATTTGGCTTTCTCACCTCATTAAGGAAACGCTGGACAATCTTCTTCTCTTTCATTAGCTCCATATCTGCAAGCACCTCAGAGGCCTTTTCCACAAGTTCTTTCAGCCCATATTCATCCGTATATCCAGTATCAAAAAGAGGCCTGACAACCTTCTTCATCAGCTCGTGGTGGAGATAACCTTCGTTTATGAAGTACTCTTTTGTTGCACCAGGACCTCCCACTAAAATTCCTTTCAGGTTGTTGAGTTGGGGCAGGAAAGCCTCTGCACAAATATCTGCAACTTTAACATAGAATTCATGCGCTGCCTGTTCAATCAGCCTTTCGAAACGATGCTGGGATTGTCCACCTCTCCCATGTTTAGAGGGAACAAGGGATTGCTTGTTCTTCACAACCGTTATCCTTTTGCCCCGCAAAAATCCTATCGTGGCCTCAGCCCTGTCAATTACAATGAGTCCGTAGAGGTCTTTTTCAAGAAGCATCTCCTCCAAGGGTTCTGTGTAGAAAAAGGAATCACACCGGTACATGTAGGTGTTTATTGGTTCTGGAGGTTCAATCACAAATGATACAGGTTCGCTCTGGTCTGCTCCAACAGCCTTTGTGCCTACAAAGAACACCACACCGTTAGGTGGTGGCTCCTTGTACATCTTCACCTTATTCATCAGCGATTCTATCGCCCACATCACATTCTTCCTTGTAGTCCTTGATTTTATGTTGGATGACTGGGCATATTCATTTCTAAGGTAGTTGAGCACATCAGAAATCTGCCTTCCTGGAGGAACATAGAGCGTGATGAGTTCCGTGGCCCTGCCCCTGCAGGCCTTTATCTCCTCCAGATTTTTCTTGAATATGTATCTTGCAAGTTGAACATCAGTCATTTTAATCAGATATTGAAAAATGAGTGTGTATATAAAGATTAGCAATCCAATCTGGAATTGGAACTCAGAACACAAAGAATGTGAGGATGAATGTGACACCAATTGCAATCACAGATATCAACCAGATTTTCCAGTCCCATGCAAGCACCTTCGCCCCATCTAAATTTCCGAAAGGAATCAGATTAAAGCCTGCGATGAAAAGGTTTACAAAAATAATGGTCTCTATTAACACTTGAAGAACCCCGGAAAATATGTGGAGGAGAAAGAAGGGTATCAGGGCGAGCGCAACGCCATAATTTGTCATCGGGCCCACAATGCTGATTATCCCATTTTCCCTCCTGCTCAGATATCCCGCAATCACCACCGCACCTGGAGCCGCAAATACAAAACCTAAAAAGAGGGAGCATACAAAAGCGACTGCGAGGAAAAAATAGGAGGCACGATACTCTGCCCAGTATCCGTATCTATTAGCCACATATTTATGCGCAACTTCATGGAAAACGAAGGCGGTGATTACTGCCACAAAGGAGATTAGAAATCCCTGAAGGAAAAGGGGGCCATTGAGTAAATACCATCTTCCGTAATACCCTGCAAGGGTGAAGCAGAGGGAAAGAACCAGAACCGAAATTGAGAGGTCTTTCAACTCCTTCGTGCTGAATGTGATTGTTTTACTGTATCGATACATTGAAGAACCCGATAAAAAGGGGATATAAAAACATACCCAAAGGTGTGAAATTTTAAATACTATTTTTGCTTTATTCGGGGAGGGAAAAAGACATGGACAAGGATGAGGTAATTCGGGTTTTTCCTGAGATCCAGAAAATAAAGGATGAGAGTTTGAGGGAGAAAGTTATAGCTGTGTGGCTGGAGGCAACTGGTGGAAACATGGAAATTGTGAAAAAGGTAATAATGCCAAATGCTCAACGAAAAATTTCGCTTGCAGACCATACACGGAGAATCACCCAGATGGCCATGGCAATTGCCGTGGTTCGCAGGAATGTGAATATGGACTGGATCATTGCAGGTGGAATTCTCCATGATGTGGGAATTGCAGCTGAGCATAAACTGGATGGTGGGGAACTAAAGAAGAATGAAAGTTTGCTTGAGCATGATGTGGGAAGTGTCCTGCTCTGCTCCAAGCATGGCCTGCCCAAAGAAGTAATCCATATTGTTTCAATGCATGAGGAAGAGGAGGGACACAAACTGGAAGAGGCGATAATTCTCAAGCATTGTGCGGAAATAGAGAACGAGATAGCAATGCTGGGGAAAAAGAGGACTGAATGAGGCCAGAAAGAATCAAAATCTTCTATGACAATGATGTTTATCCGCCCTCAGAGGATACATTTTTACTTCTTGATGTTGTGGATGTAAGGGAGGGGCAGAAGGTTCTTGAACTCGGCACTGGTTCTGGTTACATTGCAGTCCATTGTGCACTCTGTGGTGCAGAGGTAACTGCCACGGATGTTTCCGAGCAGGCAATAAGAAACGCAATCCAGAATGCCACTGCAAACAATGTAAGGATTAACTTTGCTGTTTCCGACCTTTTTGAAAAGATTGAGGGAAAATTTGATGTGATAATTTTCAATCCCCCATACCTTCCAACTGCTGAGCATGACAAAGTGGCCGGGAATTTCAATTTTGCACTGGATGGTGGTCTAGATGGTTCTGCAGTAATTCGCAGATTTCTTGCAGATGCCTGGAAATTTCTTACTGAACAAGGGATTATCTATCTCCTCTATTCCTCGCACAACCTCAATGACATTAACCAGTTCGAGGAGATTTATTCCTGGAGGGTGCTTAAATCTGCAAGGTTTTTCTTTGAAGAATTGTATGCTGGTGAATTTAAACCGAGGCGCTGAAAAAGGTAAGAGGTTGTGTCTCCACCTCTTTTCAGTTCCTCCAAACTTTTTCAAATACTCCAATCAAGCCCAATACTTTAAATATCCTATTTTCTATTCAGAAATGGTGATATCTGTGTATTCAAGAATGTTGGGGATTATAGTTGTCTCTGCTCTCCTTTGTATGAGCGGAAGCACACTGACTGGAGAAACTGGAAATCCAAAAATGCTCTTTGTCTGGAACGACGAAATTGGAAAGGTTGCTGTGAAGGAAATTCTCTGGGAATACAGAGATGCAAAAATTGTGTTAGGCTACAGCGAGCACATAGATGGGATAAAGCCTGAATTGCACTTCAAAGTTTCCTCAGATTCCTGGTCCTGGGGTCTGGAGAAAGCCCGAGGAAGCCATTACATTGTGCAGTTTATCGGACCAGTTGATGAAAGATGGTATGGAGTTCTGAGAGAAAAGGGTGCAGGAATTACACCATTTGTTATTCCAGATTATGCAGTTATCGTGAAATGCAGCGAAGAATGTGCAAATGCTCTCACAAAACTTCCGTTTGTGCACCGTGTCCTGCCTTACTCCCCATGGTTCAAATGCACGAAGGACGCAATTGTTGAGGCTGGCTCTGTGGAACTTGGAATTTTCCTGTACCCGGATGCTGATGAAACCTCACTTATGAAAATGCTGAAGGAAACAAGCGAATATGTTATTTTTAACGCCTACTTACCATACTGGAAACACATTTATACAAAAACACTTGCATCAAGAATTCCAATCCTCGCAAACCTTGACGAGGTGTTTTCAATAGGAAGGCACTACTGGCCCACGATTCTGAATGATGTTGCAGCTGGGATAATAGAGGTGGATGATGCAAGGGACACGCTGCTGAGCGGTTTACCTGTTCCCCTGACAGGCAGGGGGCAAATTGCTGGTATTGCAGACACGGGCCTTGATACAGGCAGAAATGACAACACAATGCATGCCGATTTCCAGGGCAAAATTCTCTGGCTGGGGCACTACAACGCCTATCCTTACCTAGACCCCACATCCAATGATAGTGATGACATAGGCCATGGCACCCATGTTGCTGGCTCTGTGCTGGGCACAGGAAAACTCTCTGCAGATTACGGGGCTGCAAATGGGTTAAATATAAACTACTCCGGGATAGCACCAGAGGCAAAACTGGTTTTCCAGAAGATTGCAAGCGATAGCGGCTACCTCCTTGGCACTGGCTCACTCCAGCAATTCCTGGAGGACGCCTATACCTACGGTGCCAGAGTGCATCATAATTCATGGGGCTCAAGCCAGAATTTCGGGGCCTATGATGACATGGCTGTTACAGTAGATACTGTGATGTGGCAGCATAAGGACTACCTTGTTTCATTCTCTGCTGGGAATTCTGGACCCTCTTTGGATACCATTGGCTCCCCTGCAACTGCAAAGAATTGTCTCAGTGTTGGTGCAAGCAAGAATGCGAGGCCTGAATTCGGAGGAGGCTCCCAGGGTGCTGATGACCCTACAGAGCTCGCAGGGTTCTCAAGCAGGGGGCCAACAGACGACAATAGAATAAAGCCAGATATTGTGTCACCGGGCACCTACATTCTCTCCACAATGTCCTCAGTTGAGACCTGGGGCATTGAATGGGCCTCAGAACCCTATCCAATTATGCACAACTACCACACCTCAAGGCCAGCATACTGCTTCATGGGAGGGACCTCTATGTCAGGGCCAATAACCGCAGGCGCTGCCCTGCTTGTACGGCAGTATTTTACTGACATAAGGGGCATCTCTCCCTCTGCAGCCCTTGTGAAAGCAACACTGATAAATGGAGCCATTGACATGGGCTATGGGTATCCAAGTAATCACCAGGGCTGGGGTAGAACAAATCTCAGGAATTCACTGTTCCCGGAGCCTCCGAGAATTGTAGAGTATGTGGACGAGACCAACGGGCTCACCACAGGTACCCAGCAGACCTACACATACAATGTTGTGGATTCCAGCGTCCCACTGAAGATTACCCTCGTATGGACAGACTATCCTGGCTCTCAGAATGCAAATCCTGCAATTGTGAACAATCTTGATCTGGAGGTTGTGGCACCTGATGGCACGACATACTACCGCGGTAACCAGTTTGAAAACAACTGGTCAAAGCCGAATCCTGCGACCGTGGATGCAAGAAACAATGTGGAAAATGTGTTTATAAAGAATCCAGCAGCTGGAACATGGACTGTTAGGGTAAAAGGCACGAATGTCCCTCAGGGACCACAGCCATATGCCCTGGTGGTTTCCGCAGGCTTTCCCCCATCCCAGCAGTATCAGGTAAGGATAAGCACAGATGAACCCCTGCAGAAGGTTGTAACACCTGGGGGGAGCGCACAACTGACTCTGACTGTGCTGAACTACGGGACAAATCAGGACACAATCAGGCTCACAGCAACCCAGCATTCCGGAATAACCACCGCCTTCTCGGAGAATAACATCGGGCTCGGTAGTGGGCAAACCAGGGCTGTAAGATTAACTTTCTCTGTTGATTCTTCGGTGCCAGATGGGGTTTATGAGTTTAAAATCAATGCCACATCAATGGGAAATACGAGCAAGCAAAGTTCTCTTGATTTCAAGCTCATTGTAGTTTCAATTGATGTGCCCTCGCCAGTGCCTGTGGATAACAGAACCGAGCCCCAGAGCTGTCCGGACATTGCAGTGAATGGCAACGATGTCTGGGTTGTTTATGTTTCAAAGGAGGGGGATTACAATAATCCTTCAATCTATGTCAAACATTCCTCGGATGGAGGCAATACATTTCCTGAAAAATGGAAGGTGAGTTCTACAGCGGGTTATTGCGACGAACCCTCAATTACTGTCAGTTCCAGTGGCCATGTTCTCGTTGCCTGGCATGCTGACGAGAAGTACATAAGAGCCAATGTTTATGTCCCTGGCCAGGGCTGGAGGGGCGAGAAAACACTGAGGAGTAATACCAATACCTACTATCCAATTTCTGGCTATCCATCTACCTTAATAGACAGAAATAACAGGTTCTGGGTTTTCTGGAGGGATAACAATCTGAACTCGCAAACACAGGTAAACTTTGATATCTGGGCATCTTACTCCACGGATTATGGCAATACCTGGAGCGCTGCAGCTGCCCTTCCAAACTCTCTTTCGCAGCGAGAATACATGCCAAGGGCCTGTATTGGCAGTGATGGAAACATTCACATGGTCTTCTATGTGCTCAATGCCAACAGGGACATTTATTACAGAAAATGCGTTGTGAGCGGCACAACATACACATGGGAGGATGCAGTCCAGCTTGAGGATGCGAGTTCGGCCCAGCTTGGAAATGATGTTTTCCCGAACATTTTTGCAGCCTCTGATGGAAAAATCTGGGTGAGCTGGCACAGTGACAGGGAGAGTGCAGGGACTTACAGGCTCTATCTCAAATACTTTGATGGCTCTAGCTGGAGTAATACGCTCGGAGGTTTTGGTCAGGCAACCACATCTGGTGTGAGACCAGACATTTCCGAGAAATCTGGAGTGCTGGCTGTGAGTTATGTTGAGAATTCCAATCCCTACGGAAATGCGAACATTGCAGTGCTTGTTTCCTCTGATGGTTTCCAGACCTCTGTAACAAAAATGCTCACCGCAGATGCCTACTCCAAGGCACATCCGGGCATGGATACTAACGGCCAGGAGTTCTTTGTGGTCTATCAGACAGACACTCCATTTACAAGAAATGACATTGCACTTGTGAAATTCACGGTTTCCACAGACCTGATTCCGCCCACAATTACCCATACACCAGTTAAGGAGGCTGTGGTAAACACCCCTGTGCAGATAATTGCACAGATTACTGATAACAATGTTGTGGCAGAGGCGAAACTGTATTATAAGGCATCAACCCAGACAGATTACACAGAGGTCTTGATGAGCACTACCGGAAACACATACTCAGCCACAATACCGGCGACAGCAGTAACACTGGATGGTGTGGATTACTATATAGCTGCCTCTGACGGTGCGAATACAGCAAAGACCGGGATATATCACATAAATGTAACCCTGCCAGCACTTTATGTTTCAATCCTCTGTAACACAACAATTGAAAGTGGTGAGGAAATCCAGGTGAGGGTGAAGGTGAACAGCACTGTAGAGAACGCTGTAGAAAATGCTGTTGTGATGCTGAGTGCAGACGAAGGAACCTTTGCCCAGAGTTCTGGCTCCACAGATTCCTCTGGAGAATTTGTTACCACATACACTGCACCCTCTCTGGCCCAGGAAAAAACAATAAAGCTCTATGCAACTGCAAACAAAACTGGCTATACTGATGGGACCGCATCAAAGGAAATCCATGTTGTGCTTCCGCAGCTGGATGTTGTGATAAGCCCCTCCTCAGCTACAGTGGAGGCTTGGGAATCAGTGGATATTGTTGTCAGGGTTACTTCAAAAGGCATACCCGTGGGTAATGCAGCCCTCACCCTTACTGCAACAAACAACGGGAGCCTCAACCCGGCAACTGGTTCAACAAACGAATACGGAGAATTTTCCACCACATTTACTGCTCCGGCAACAACTGTAAACCTCACATGCATGGTCTATGCCACTGCAGAAGCACCTGGCTACAGAACTGGAAACGGGAGTGCCACAATTTCGGTGCTCGGTGCTCTTCCGAGAATTGACCTTGATGTTAACTTTTCAAAAACTTCCCTGCTCTCCGGGGAATCCATGGAGATTCACATAAACACGAGTAGCACGGGCACACCTCTCGGTAACTGTCTCGTAAACATTTCAGCTACTGCTGGTTCCGTCTCGCCAGCAACTGGCTCAACAAATACAACAGGGTATCTTAAAATCACATACATTGCTCCAGAGGTTGAGGAGAACTCATCCGCTGTGATTTATATAAATGTCACCAAGACCAATTACCAGCCTAGCTATGCAAACATCTCCCTCAGAATTCTACCCCTGCCACTGATTACAGTTAGAATTCTGGGTAATACAGAGATTTCGGCAGGAGAAAATCTTACAATAGTGATTGAGGCAACTTCCGGCGGTTCACCCGTGGCAGAGGCTGCTGTAGAACTAACACTTTCAGCTGAGATTGGAAGGCTGAGCGTTGAAACCGGGGCTACAGATGAAGATGGGAGGTTTACTGTGGTTTATACAGCCGGAGATGTAACCGAGGAAAAGAATGTGACACTCAGTGTCCTCGTGACCAAGGAGGGTTACAGAAACGGAGAATCCTCTATCACGATTACAATAAAGCCCAGAACACAAGGTCATGAGGCAGGAGGGCTCTCCCTTGACCCCTACATCCTTGCAGGCATCGTCATTGGTATCGGGATAATAATTGCGATTGTTGTGCTTGTCCTCCTGCTTAGAAAACCGAAACAGCAGGTGCCAGTGTATCCACAGGCTCCGATACCTTCCCAGTATCCAATGCCTCCCCAGTATCCACAGCAGCCATCCTATCCGCCCCAGGAATACCCACCGCCCCAGCCCCCGCCCAGGTACTAAGAAAAAGATAGAGGGAAGGTAAAATGAGAACTGGCTTTGCGGACCTTCCGCTCCATCATGGAAGTGCACCCAGATGGTTGTTCCAGAGGATGGTGAAACTGGAGGAAGCTATAGCTGAGGTGATTGTTGAGGAGTATGGCACCACAGAATTCCTTAAAAGACTTTCCTCACCTTACTGGTTTCAGGCGTTTGCCTCTGCAGTCGGTTTTGACTGGCATTCAAGCGGGACAACAACAGTTACATGCGGTGCTTTGAAGGAGGCTCTGTGCAAAAAAAATCTCGGGGTAAAGGTGGCAGGGGGTAAAGGGGCCACATCAAGGGCAACGCTCCAGGAGATTGGAAAAATAGGGGATGAATTCGGTTTTAGTGAGAGAAAGATTGAGGAATTGAGAAGGGCAAGCAGGTTGTGTGCGAAGGTTGACAATAACTGTATCCAGGATTGGCATGAACTCTATCATCATGTGATGGTTGTTGCGGAAAACGGGACCTGGTGTGTTATTCAGCAGGGAATGCACAGAGAAAGAAATTATGCCAGGAGATACCACTGGTTCGAGCCAGAGAAATTTATTGTTGAACCGCACACAGGCATAGTTGGTGAGAAGGTTGAAAATGTTCTGGATTTAACAGCAAAGCAGAGCATCGAGGTGCAAAAGATTTGTGTTGACCTGGTGTGTGATGATTTTGAGAGATTGCCAAGATACCTTGCCTCGCTCAGCCATCAGAGCACACTTGAGGATTTTGTTGAGGGCAATCCAGTAAGACATGCAAGATTGAAGATGCCTCTCAATGTGAACTGGGAGGTGCTCAAAAAACTCTATGAATTCCAGCCGAGAAATTTTGAGGAACTTGTGGAGTTCAGGGGGGTTGGTGCTAATACCCTCAGAGCTCTCGCCCTGATAAGCGAGATTATTTTCGGGAAGGAACCGAGCTGGAAGGACCCTGTGAAGTATTCTTTTGTTGTCGGTGGAAAAGATGGAGTCCCTTACCCTGTGGATAGAAAAGCAATGGACGAAGCCACAGAATTTTTGAGGAGTGCAATAGAAGGGGCAAGGCTCGGAAAAAAGGAAAAGCTTGAGGCATTAAAAAGATTGCCAGAATAAAAATTTAGAGCTGGAAAAGTTCATGGGCAATTGCATGCTGGCTCTTATATGAGTTTGTGATTGCACAGACAATGTAGTACTCTCCATAGCCTACAGAGAGGCCTGTGTTAGAATTCAATCCCCAGTAGTGGACACCGTAGCTACCTGGAGCGAGAGAATACTTCTTTGAGGTTGT
>JAWACX010000053.1:0-10051 GCA_038896575.1 Thermoplasmata archaeon | reverse complement strand
TGGAGTGCCTTCCCATCTGAGGGCTGGAATTCTGAGCGGGCTGCATGTGGGTCTCAGTGCCGTTCCCCTTTTTCTCCTCTTTCCCCGGCAACAAGAGCATCTCGTGATTTTTGGAATCTCCACCCTCCTCTTTATCATTGCGAGCATTCTCTTTCTCGAAACCGTTAGCTACCCCATGAAAAGGTTCTTTGGTGTTAAGGGCGGAGCACTTGTGAAACCCCTTCTTGACCATCTTACAGAGAGAACTCCAGAGTCAGCCAGCGAGTTGGAGGAGTTCCTGAACTCAATATCTGCAGAGGTTAATGTGTATGTGGGTGTGGTGGGAATAAAAACAAAGGCAGCAGATGTGCTCGTGCTCGTGCCTGCAGTGCATCCTGGCCCGTTCTCAATGATAGGCGGTGGAGACCTTCCCAGGAAGGCAAGGGAGGAGATAAAGGGATGGAAGCACCTGATGGTGCCCCATGGCTCCGCAACCCACGACTTTAATTTAAGCCGCAGTGCAGAGTGTAAAAAGGTCGCAAGGTTTGGAGAAAAACTTGCAGGTGAGATAAAATTTTCTGCAGAAGGAAGTGAATTTGTGCGTGTGAGCAGAAAAAATTTTTCTGTTTGTGCTCAATTTTTTGGAGATACGGTGCTGGTTGTTGCTACCTCGGCGCCCCAGCCAACAGATGATATAGACTATCCCACAGGGATGCATGCGATAAGGTGTGCCCAGAAGTATGCGGAAAAGGTTGTATTTGCGGACGCACACAATTGCCTGGTTAAGGGCAGCGGTGCAGTAAGGCTGGGAATGGAGAGGGCGGAGACGCTTCTGGAGAATGTGGAGAGTGCGGTGAAATCAGCGGCAGAGAAAAAAGGCCGCTTGAGAGCGGGATTTGCTGAAACCAGAGAGTTCAAACTTGAGGAGGGCATAGGACCCTCAGGCATCCAGGTGCTCTGTGTGGAATGCAGGGGGAAAAAGAATGCATATGTGCTGATAGATGGGAACAACATGGTTCCGGGGTTGCGGGAGAAAATTCTGGAAGAGATTAAGGAGCTCGTGGATGATGCCGAGGTGATGACCACAGATAATCATATTGTGAATGCCACATTTGGAGGTTTTAACCCCGTGGGAATGAAGGTGAAGCATGAAAAACTGGTGAGGGCAGTGCATGCCCTCGTCCAGAAAGCTATAGAAAATTTGAGTGAGGCGGAGGCGGGTGGAAATGCAGGGATTTTGAGGAAACTGAGGGTTTTCGGGCACGAGACCGCACCGAGGTTAACAACAGTGATGAACACAACCTATGTGATAATCTGGCCAATCTTTTTTGCAATGTTTCTTTTGCCCTCGGTTCTCTCTCTCCTCCTGATGTATATCTGGCTTTGAAGTTTTGTATCCCAGGGGAAACATAAAATCTGGTTGAAAGTTCCAGCCTTCATAATCAGCAGTAAACCGAGAGGTATTGCAAAATCAATTTTTTGCTCTGGAATTGGTTTGATGGCGAGCCCTGCCCTGTCCATCCGTCAATTTCTGGTATTCTCCAGCAACCATTCCGTTTCCACAAATCTCCACACTTGCATTCTCTATGCCCTTCCCATTTTCATCCCTCACCCAGACAACCAGAGTAAAATTCTCACCAACCCTTACCTCTCTTTTATCAACTTCCACGGTTATTCTCATCTCTTTGGGCAGAATTCCCATGCATAGTCCCGAAAAAATTTTCCACCCCATCAAAGCCGAAAGATATACTGGCGAACATGAAACTTATACCAAGGAAAATAAAGTGGATAATAAAAAAGAAACAGGAGGGCATGAGCAGGAGAGAAATTGCATTTGCAATGAAAGCCTTAGAACGAAAGGTAAATCCGATATGGCAAAGGGTGTAGGTAACAGAAAAATTCCAGAAATTGGAAAGAACATTGGAAGACTCCAGTTCCTTCCTCGGCAGGGAACAGCTATGAAGAAACAAGAAAGAAACGCAAACGAAAAACAGCGAGGTCTCGACGGGAGGATTCCCTGTGAGCCATATTGACTTGCATGAGAGGGAGAATAGACTGAACTCGTAGGGTGTTTGTTAGAGCCATAGAGGAGTGGAAGGATGTGAGGCTTGTTAGATAAGAATCATAGACAGTGGGTCTCACTTTGGAGCTCATAGCACAAACGGAAAAAAGATTTATTTGTGGGAAATAATTATAGGACTCCACGAAAGGTGAAATGTATGGGTAAAGCAAACAAATGCTGGGTTAGTATGGAGATAGCTTCTGGTAGTGTGGATAGCTTAAGAATTTTTCAAGTGGTTTCTAAAGATGCTGAGTTTTATGAGACAAACTTACTGGATGGGAGAGGCTTCAGGAGGATTGGTGGGATTGATTCCTCCCTAAAAAGACAGAGAGTTGGTCTGTTTGAAATTGGAACACTTCTGATAGTGTCGTTTTTCTTTAGTTACACTACTAGTCGAGGTAAACACAGATGTAGCCTAGAGGCGCCATATCTGTTAAGAGTCACTCCAGGTAGAACAGAAACCGTGACATATGGAGATACAGAGCTGAAATTTGAGAATGTAGAATTGTTACCTTGCTCTATCGATGAGTGGGCGGATAGGGTCGAAGATGTTAAGCAAGAAGAATATGAGAGGGGGAAGACTGATGTATGGTTCCGAATGACATTATGGTATCGGGATATTTTATCAAAAACGTGTGAAATCCAGAAATCTCAGGAATCTGGAGAATGGACAGAAATGGAAGAGAAAGAATTCAAACCAGCCTGCACTTGCTTTTGATATAATATTGGAATCCTGGATACAAAAAATGATGTGCAGTGGTTTGATGTTTCCAATACCTCACACAAGGGGAAGTCCTATCTAATCCAGGCAAGGGGTAAAAGAATCAAAATGAATTTTATTCTACATATGGATGCGGCAACGAAGTACACAGAGGTTAAGTTTGAAGGGTCAGAACTGTTGAACGATATGCTCTTTCCTCTTCGCACGAAAACAGCAACATACAGAATGAGTAAGGATGAAGTGCATCTATATCATCCATTGTCTATAGCACATGTAGAGGGTGGACGACTAAAGCAAACACGAGTTAGGGTGAAAGAGCTAAGTGAATCTTTTCTGGAGGAACTCAAAGAAATCGGTGTAGAATTAAAGGAGCACCGGGAGGTGGCAGAAAAAACTTCGAAATCGCATAAGGATAAGATGTGTGTTCTTGTTCCATTAGACCAACCAGAGAAACTTGTGGCAATATACATTGGAGAAAAGGTGGTCCCGCTACTCGGGAAAGGGAATGTGTGAGACCGTGTGCCTCTCCAATAATTTACCAATAATTTAATTTTACTGTTCTGTCAGATGTCAGAAATAATTCCTCTTCTGGGCTCAGTGGTGCACACAAAGCCTTTTTCAACAAATCTTATGGCCCCTCTCACAGGAAATGCCTTGAGAGTTTCATAGCCTCAACAATTCCAAATCGTTTCAGGATTTTTGACTTCTTCTTCCTAAGCACAGAAAGCGGTGCCTTTCTCGGGGACTTATGGTGAAGCATCGTGGTTAATGCATCCCTCAACTCCTCATCCGTGTTTGCAAGCTTGATTACCGCATCAGCCAGCTTATCCGAAAGCTCATGGCCATAGAGGGTTTTTGCAATTCTGGTTCCGAACTCAATATCCTCATGGTAAATTTCTGAGAGCACGGTGTCGGAATACTCTTTTAGCTTTTCTGGCTTTTCCAGTGTTATTGCTTCGCTCAAAAGGGTTGCTGCAAGCCTTGCTGAGCGGATGGAGTTGTAGATGCCGTGATAGGACAATGGGTCAGTAAGGCCCGCAGCCTCACCGATGAGCACATACTGCATCCCATAAACCTCGGGCAAAGCTTCAGTGGGAACAATGCCGGCAAATATGTACCGTTTCTCGAACTTTTTAGGCCTGGCCCCTTTCATCCGCTCCTTCATGTTCTCATGCTTGAATATGAAGTTGGTGAGCCTTGTGATAACATCTCTGTTAAGCTGTAGGGCATAGGTGCCAATCGTAACCCCATTTTTCTTGGGAAATACCCAGACATAAGCATAGCTCGCATACCTGCTATCAAAGTAGAATTCCACAGCATTTCCGAAACGCTCCTCCACAACCTTTGAGGGAAGCTGGAATTCATACTGGAGCATGTAGATGTGGGGCGGCAGAGTTTTTCCAAAACATCGCATCAGCATTGAGTTCATTCCAAAGGCGCCAACACAATACCTTGCCTTTATTATTTCATTACCCACCTGGAGTGCCACGTACCTTTCCTTGAACTTCACATTTTTTACCTCTGCGTTGTATCTGATTTCGGCACCAGCTTCCATGGCCAGGTCTCTTAGGTACTGGTGATACTCTGAGGGATAAACAAGGGCACCCGGATACTTGTTCAGATTTAACTTGAGTTCCGTACCCGTGTAGCTGTAGAGCTTTCCCATGTCAGCAACTCTTTCAATCACATTCCTGGCTATCGGTTCAAGCTCTCTTGCTGCATAGTTTATGTACCCTGCGCATGGTTTGTAGCTTTTTTCAGCCCTTCGTTCCAGCACCAGAACCTTATGCCCTTCCTTTGCAAATCGCTTTGCAAATGTGGCACCAGAAACCCCACCACCAATTACAGCAACATCGTACATCGTAAAAGGGAGAGCAAAATAATATTTGAATTTAACCACGGCTGATACAGGTGAAATGGGAGCAAAGAGGAATTTTTGCGTTTGTGCACCACAGCAATGTGTATACATAGAATCAAGAAGAAAAAAGAAGGAGGATAAAAAATGAACAAGAAAGTAGTGGAAGTAGTGGCAGTTGTAGCGATACTGCCCATAGTGGCAGGGATGAGTGTGGTTCTGTTTTTCCCCATGGAACAATGGAAGAAGGCTTTTGCTACACCAATTTCATATACATCACATACACCCATACACATCAATGGTAACACCGAGTTCACTGGAGCAAATGGTGTTACTGGCGATTCTGGCACACAAAAGGACCCCTACATAATAGAAGGGTGGAAATGGAGGCACATACACAATGCCTCTGGAAACCAGTACGGCATCCACCAGGTTTCCTCAAGCAACAACATCACCTATAACTGGATTTGGAATAACGCAAACTATGGAGTTTACATCACATCTGGCTCTACAGAGAATACAATCCACCACAACCAAAGAAGGCAACTACTGGAGGAACTGGGATAGGAATGGTGCTTATCCGATAGATGGCATTGCAGGTGCAAGGGACCAGTATCCACTGAGTAACCCTGTGACTCTGGCATCTCCGAAAATTTTCGCAGTATCTGTAGTCAAGCTTCAAGGTAGGGATTATAGTGCTGCAAAGCTCATGATTGTTGCCCAGTTGTGCAGTGACGCTTTGAGGCATAGAGCATTTTAGACATCAAATATCACAGTTCCATACCCCTGGTGCTCATTTATTTCCAGCATGTGGAGTGTCACTCCCTTAATAAGCAATTTTAACTTATGCTCCTTTATCGTTTCCCCCCTTGCCCTGGCTTTAAGCACAAGGATGCCGTTTTCCCTTTCAATGCTCACTACAAACTCGGAGAACACAAGCCTTGCAGTGTCATGGAGGAAGAGAAGTTCGGAGAGGTATCCAAATGCCAGCTCTTCATAGCTCTCTCCCTTCACCTCGATTTTCTGCTCTGTATCAGGCCTTACAGTTTCCAGGTCCACAATCAATGAAAACATGCCTTTGCTCATTTCTCGCAAAATTTCTGCGGCATCTTTTCCATACGCCTTTATCCCAACATCTGCTGTGTGCTCAACTATCTCATACATCACATGGCAATAATTCACATGGGGATAAATTTATTTCCATGGCAATGTGGGTCTCAGAAAACGGAGGAGGAGGTTGAGAGCCTCCTGGTTTTGGAGATTTGCAGCAAGCTCCACCTTTATCTCCTGCCCTGAAAGGTCCTTGCCAATGTTCCATTCTTTTGCATGAACCCTGAGATAGTTCAGTGCATCCTCCTCTTCTGTAAGCAATCCCACAACCCATCTGCCACCGGAAACAAACGGGCTAATAAGCACATCCTTTCTCTTCCGATATTTCTCCAGAAAATCCACAGAGTTTCTGAGCCAGACATGGGGCCCTGCATGAAGATACAGTCTCGGAATTTTCTGATGCTCAAGTTCCACAAAAACCCAGATTTTTTTATCTGCAAAGGCTGAAGAGGAGCGAAGAACCTTAAAACCTGCCATACCCAGGTGCTGCACAATCACCCTTTCCATCTTCTTCACTTGCGGTGCAATTATATCATCCACCTTGTCCGGCCTTTCTGTTGAGATTGCAAGAACTGCAGTGGAGGCCCTCTCAAGATATTCCTTTACCTCATTCATTGCCTTTTCCAGAGGCAATTCTCTCTTTCTCGGATAGAAAAATTTGATGTCTGGTTTTTCAAGATACTGCTGGGCTGCAACAATGAAAAGGGAGAGGGATTCCAGGGAAACAGCGGAAGCAACATTTCTGCCTGGGTCAACAGGGTCTATGAAAACAAGGGGCTCAACAAACCGCCTCACAGGTTCCTTCTCAAGCCACATATGCACATTTGCCCTCCAGTTTTTTGCACTCTCAAGCACACCCCTGAAGGTGCCATATTTGATTATAAGCAGTTCACAGAGGTAGCCTGAAAAACCCTGGACAGCGGCCTCAGCACCATAAATTCCAATGCCTTTGAGGAACCTCTTGAGCAATCGCACCTCGTCCTTCTGTTCTGCCTTTAAGTGCTCATTCACATACTTGTTATGGAATGGCGTTCTGTCCACAGCACTCAGTTTCTTTGTTGGGTCTTTTACCTTATAGCAAGGAACAATATCTACCTCAAACCCTTTGTAAATTCCATGCACATAGGGATGTTCTGCATACTTCAACTCACCTCTGAGCACAGCCATTCCAATCTCAATCCCTTTTTTTTCAAGCTCCTCTCTGCTGAGTTCCTCTGGGAAGAGAAGGAAGAGGTCAATGTCCTTGCTCTCCTTCAAAAATGTATCTCTTGCACAGGAACCCACAACCATGACCTCAGCATCCACCTTCTGCTCTGCAATCCTCGCCTCGAGTTTCCCAGTTAGCTCCTTAATTCTCTCTTCTATTCTCTGCCTTGTCTTTGCATCTGGACGGATTTTCTCAAGCACTTTTTTCTCAACTTCGTGCATTTCTTAGCCCCCTCCGCACTCCAACAGCAATGAAGGCAGAGAAGACAAGAAAGAGGGGAACTGCAAGCTCCGACACAATGTTGGAGGGGTTGTTTGGAGCCACACCACTCTCAAGTGCTGTGTAGTTCCAGTAGGAGATAAGGGTCTGAGGACTCGGGCCCGTGGGATTCTGCGTTGGGGTTGCACCGAAGAGCCAGTTATTTGCTCCGTTTGTGAGGAAAAGCAAGAGCTTAATGGCCGATGGGTTTCCTATATCCACAAAGGGAATTTCAATTTCTGCAATCCCATTATCCCAATGCAAGGCAGGGTAACCGCCATTTCCGGTGTATGACATGTTTACCTGCCATTCAGTTCCGTTCCAGTGCCTGAGGTTCCAGTATCCTGTCTCTCCATATGGTCTGGGCTGGAAAAGAAAGCACCAGTCGGCAGCAAATGGGAGGGTGTGCTGCCCGTTCCAATCAACAGATGTCGTTGTGCCTCCAGTCTCTGTATCCAAGTAGACCCATATCACATCATAATCCTCATTACTTCCATGGAATGTCTCTCCCCTTGAGAGACCGACAAAAAGCGAGGTTTCGTTCCAAGTGAAATACCAGTTCGCATTGTCCTTACCTGAAAGATTTTCATCATTGTGCCAGTCGCTTAAGTTTGCATCAAGTGTTATGTTATGGTAGGTTGTGAAGGGTTTAAGAACCTGTTTGCTGGAAAATGGCAGGCAGGGGCTCAGGGAAGGAGCACAGAAACCGAGCAGCAGAGATGCTGAAAAAATCAGCAGGAGAAGTGTCCATTTTTTTCCTACTCTGGGTTTGGCATGGTGTTCCAGATGTTTTGCTCCGCAGACAAACCCTTTTCTTTGCGTTAAGCTTTTCATCTCAATCACTGCTTTCAGAATAACTTCGGGATATATAACCGTTGCTTGTCTTGGTGTGTTGATAACCTCTAGCTTCCTATGTTTTAGGTAATATGTCAACCTCAAGTTTTTCCAGCAGTTTCTGTGCACTTTTCGGAATTTCATTCAATACTCTTGCACCTTTCAATTCCACAACATTAAATCTTTGAAAGAGTCCAGAGCACATCGTGCACACTGTGGTCTTTCAGGAACTCCTTTCTCGTTGGAAAACGCTCGCCAGCATGTACAATCAGGGTGTAAGGAAGTGATAAACCCTCTGAAATATTCCTCAATTTTTAGGAAGTTTCGGTGCAACACAGCATCTCCGATGATAGATTTATATATGCCTACCCATTCTCTCTGCACAATTAACAGGAGGAAAATAATATGGCTATATTGATGGGCGCAGGTAATGGAAGCCTGATGAAATCAAGAAATGGCGAACGCAATCGAAAATTGGGAGCTGTGAATGGGCTTACAAATGGTTCTGGGATGACAAATGGGAATGGGCGGACTCGAAATAACGGTAGAAATAGAGGAACCAATGGAACCAACATGAAAGCAGGCCTTGCTATTTTGGTCTTTATCCTCCTGCTCATCCCACCGATAATGATTTTGCTTGGTCCGTCTGAACAGCGGAAAATAGATGGTAACCTAGAGGACTGGGAAGGTAAGGCTTATATTGAGCAATCACCAGTGGGAATGGATGTCCCAATCACAAAGTATGCTATGGATGTTGATGAGAAGTATGTTTATTTCTATCTCCAGGTGCAGAGTCCAAGGGCAGTGTTTGAAAGCGGAGGGAATGCCAGGGACACCGTGGTGCTTTTCCTTGCTACAGGCGAGAATGGCTATCGGTTTGATGGAATGAATGCAAAATACAAGGTTGAGATTTCTGGCTCTGATGGGAATGTGGTTTCTGCTTCACTTTCGGAATACAACGGCACTGGCACGGACTGGAAATGGATTCCAAAGGGTTCTGTTGAGGCAAAGGCAAATATTGGAACACTTGAAGGGAGAATAAAGAGGAGTGACATTGGGAATGGAGAGCCAGCGATTTACATTCTGGCACAGAGGGCTGATGGAAAAACTGGCAGGAGCATCGTCCCATTCAACAAGGAAATGAAGGGTCTGGCCCTTACACAGGTTGGTATTGCGGAGGAAATAATCCAGCCAGTTGCTGACGCCACACTTCTAACAGTTAATGTAAGAGCATATGGAAAAGATGTGACGCTTAACACACTTACTGTAAGAAGGACTGGTGGCTATAATGACACATTAAATATAAAAATACTGGATGCAAACAATGCAGAACTCGGAACCGGGAGCTTCAGCGCAGATGCCAGAGAAACAACAGTTTCGCTCAATAAGGCCGTAAGCAAGGATGCAGACCTTACATTTAGGATAGTTGCAGATGTTACGGGAATTGCGAATAACTCAATAGGTTTAAAGGTAGCTGGTGCAACTGCAGATGGAACAGTAAAAATCTATGGAGAGAGCAGGACGGTTTATGTGGGAACTCCTTTTGGGATAATCATTGATGGTGCCTTTGGTGACTGGGCAGGAATTCAGGGCCATGAGGACCCTGCAGGAGATGTGGAGAAACCTGCTGGCCTCCCCGTTAATCCGAACATAGACATAAATGCCACAAAGCACACGAACGACACAGGCAATGTGTATTTCTATGCAAGGGTTTATGGTGATAGGATACTGGCTGGGTTGACACAGGTGTATCGTGGAGTGGTTGGCGGCGGAGCAGGCCAGCCCCAGCCAGTTGAGGAAGCAGATGTTTACGATTACCTCTACATCAACTTCACTGTGAGTGCAGTGGGGAAGGAGTATTCTATCCAGGTAGTGGGCAAGGATGGAGAAGTGCTGAGCAAGAAGGTGCTTGAAAAAGACATTCTAGCAATGGTTTGGTCAGAAAACACTGAGTTGAGTGCAAGGCTGACAGTTGCCTGTGGAGCTGGTGAGCTTGAACTAGGAATTCCATCCGTAGATGGACAG
>JAWACX010000052.1:0-10182 GCA_038896575.1 Thermoplasmata archaeon | reverse complement strand
GTCTCAGCACTATAACAATCACACCCTCTGGCGATGTTTATCCCTGCTTCTGGCTGATTGATGAAAAGTTTAAGATGGGCAATGTTGACGGGGATTTTCCATCAAAGGAATTCTTCGATATCCAACAAATATTTTGGTCGAACGGAAAGGAATTAAATAAAAAATGCAGCCATTGTTTTTTGGTTAATACCTGCACACAATGTTTGGGAAAGAGATTTGCAAGATTTGGGAATCTCACAGAGACCATAAATGAAGAATGCGAACGCTCAAAAAATATATTTCAGAAGTTTGCAATCTTGTTAGGGAATGAAGGCGAAAAACATGAGAACAACCTTGAAAGAAGCATTTAAGTTTGCGATTAGAGAAAGTAAGCCAATTCGCAAGTATCAGATAGTGATAATTGCCATTTATATTATTAACTCCATACTTACTGTTCTCTTCGCATTATATTTCAAAAAATTTGGCAACGCACTATCTGGTGGAGAACACATTACAAATCTCTTTATTACCATACTCCTTTTGGGAGTTTGTGTGAGCATACTTTCTTTCGCAGGCGATGCTGGCTTAGAGATTCTCAAGAGGAAGGCCCAGGTTCTGTTTTTTTCCACATTGTACAGGAAACTCCTCAACACTCAGAATGAAGAATTGAAGAAGAGTGCACCAGGGGAATATCTCAGTAAAATACTTTCAGATACAGTTTTTGTGGGAATGTTTGCTGCTGCAGTCATTCCCGCCTTACTTGTGAATATTATAAGAGCCATTACATATTTTATCGCTCTTTTCATTATTAATTTTTATATTGGTATTCTTATACTCCTCTTTCTCCCAGTATTGGTTGTAATGTACATATACGAAGGAAAACTATTTGTTAGGGCATCAATGTCTGAAAGAAAGTCGTATGCTGCGTTGACCGAGAGTCTAAGAATCAAAATTGAATCTCTCTCTGTTATTAAAAATTTTGGAGTTGAAAGGGAGATGCTTAACATGCTTGAAAGGGATGGAGAAAAGTGGTACGGATATGTAAAGAAAGTTCTACTTTTAGATAAGGGTTGGGCTCATACCTACTCTTTTCTTCTCATGATTCTCCCTATCATTGTGCTCTACTTCATCCAGTATGTTTCAGTGATAGAGATGGGTACCGCAATAGTGTTTCTCTACCTCCTTAACATGGTACTAGAACCACTCATAGTGCTATCCACAGATATTGGTGGTGTTTATCAAGCAATTCCTCCAATCCAAAGAATGCAAGAGATTTTGGATCTAAAGGAAATTGTATCTGGCAATAGGGAAATAGAGAGCGTTAATGAAATAAATCTCGCTGAAGTTTTCTACAGCTATGGCAAGGATACTGTTCTCAACGGTGTATCCTTGAAAATCAACCGTGGTGAACGCATTGCAATTGTAGGAAAATCGGGAAGTGGAAAAAGTACGCTCGTAAACATAATAACTGGTATATATACACCGAAAAGTGGTGAATGTTATATCAACAATATTCCAATAAGACAATACAATGTCAAACAACTGCGAAAGAAGATAATCCTTTGCACAGCCAATGATGGAATATTTCCGGGCACGGTGCTTGAGAACATCACTTTGTTTGTAGATGGTTTTAGTAAGGATGAAATAGAAAGAGTATGGGAAGCAGTGAGTATAAGTAAAGAGTTAGGGTTGAATGAGAGAATTGGTCCTGGGATAAGGGAAATCTCAGATGGGCAAAGGCAAAGAATTTGTGTGGCGAGGGCATTGTTGCGAAAACCTGATGTTCTAATCCTTGATGAAGCACTCTCCGGTGTGGAACCAAAAGTTGAAGAAAGAATAATGGAGAAGATAAAAGAAGAAGTTCCAACAATCATTGTGATTTCACACAGATTGAGCACAATTCTGCAGATGGATAAAATTTGTGTGATAGAAGATGGAGAAATAGCAGAAATAGGAAAAACCGAGGAGATTAAGGAGAGTGAAGGTTTCATTAAGTTAATGAAAATGGAAATTGTAAAATGATTATTTACATTTGAGCGTCTTCTTAACTCAATGCTGGTTTGAGCATCCAAGTTGACAAAGTTTCAGGTGAATCTTATGTAGCTTACAATGGTTTCTGTGCCCTATCTCAGTTTCTCTTCTCCTCTCCCAGAATATTCCTCAACTCTATGTTCTCCTGTTCTCCAGTCTCCATATTCTTAACCCTCACCTTCCCCTCCTTCAACTCCTCATCTCCAATAATTATCACCCTCCCGGCACCAATTCTATCTGCATATTTGAGCTGCTTTTCCAGATTTCTTTTGAGAAGGTCAATCTCAACTGAAAAACCCTGGCCTCTCAACACCTTTGCAATTCTTACAGCAAGTGGATAAAAGTCCGGGTTTGTAAAAGCCACAAAAAAGTCTGTTTGAAGTTTTTCCGGATACCATTTTCCGGCCTTCTTCAGCACCTGCTCCAGCACCGCATCCCCTATTGCAAACCCAACTGCAGGCACCTTCATGTCCCCAAACAGTTCAATGAGATTATCATATCTCCCACCACCAAAAATTGCACGGAAGTTTCCATGGATATCAAAACCTTCAAAAACGACGCCTGTATAATAGCTGAGTCCCCTCACAAGCCCCAGGTCAAGCATACAATGCTTCTCAACCTCATAGAGTTCCAGATAGGTGCACAATTTCTCAAGCTTTTCCGCAGCATGAAGGGCCGCAGAAAGTCCTGGCGTCATCTCCAGCACCTCAATTCTCTTTGAGCTGAATGGAAGCAGGTTCTCAACCGCTTTCTTTACCTCCGCAATTGCCTCCTTTCCAAGCTCCCGTCTGATTGAGAGAATCTCCCTCAGCTTTGGAATAATTTCCTCTCTGAGACCCGCGCCTATTAGCCGCTGGTTAAACTCCTCCTCACCTATTTTGTCCTTCTTGTCAATTACATGCATTGCCTCTTCCACATTCTGGACACCCATGCACTCAAGGATTCCCTGAATAAGCTGGCGGTGAGAGATTTTAACTACAATCTCATTCTCAATCCCGAGTGCCTTCATAATTTCAATACTCACAGCGATTATCTCTGCATCTGTTTCAACATTGTCTGCACCAAAAATGTCCACATTCAGCTGGTAAAACTCCCGCAACCTGCCAGACTGGGGTTCTTCATATCTCCACATTTTTCCAAGTGAATACCACTTCTGGGGAAAAGTAAGAACCTTTCTTCTCGCAGAAATCATCCTTGCAACACTTGGGGTTAGCTCTGGGATTAAGGTAACCTCTCTGCCACCCTTATCAACAAAGGAAAAGGTTTCCTCTACAATGTCTGGCCCGCTCTTGAGTTTGAACAACTCCAGGCCTTCCACACTTGGTGTGTCTATTTCCCTGAAACCAAATCTTCTTACCACCTCTATCATTTTCTCAAATACCTTTCTTCTAGCCACCATCGTTTCTGGATAGAAATCCCTGAACCCCCTCAGAGGTTGAAGCATGGGTAGAGCATGGAAAGGTAGGATATATGCTTAACTCATCCTTAACCTTATATCTACCAAGTGCTTCCCTCTAAAAGTGAACTAGAAATGGATGCAGCATTTGAACTCCAGCCCTACGAAACCCTCATAGGAAATGTGAGGATGCACCGTATCGCACTCCTGAAACTTTTTGTGGCCACTGCTCTTTCAATCCTCATGCTCATTCTTTTTGTATTTGCCTCTGGCTTAATGCTGAAGGATATAAGGCATGATGCTGGGGCTTTGCTCGGACTTGAAATTCTGACCCTGGTTACCCTTTCCCTGGGTGTTGCAGTCTATATCCTCTCCTTTTCCTTCCTCAAAAAATATCTGGCCTTGAGAATCTTTGGCTACATCTGGGTTATTGTCCTTTCTTTTGTTGTAGCCACATGTGCTGTTGCAGCCCTCTATGAAGAGTTTCTCCGCTCCTTCCCAGAACCCTGGTGGTCTGAAATTCTCGGTTCCCAGTTCAAACTCTCCTCTATTTTCTTTGTTATCTTGCTCATGATATTGAGCAGCATTCTCTACAAGATTTCCCATCTTGTAAACCCAGAGCACAAACTCCCGATTGTCACAGCATCAATAACAATGGCTCTGGTTTCCCTCATCACCCTTCTCCCCTCGCTTGAATTCCTCTACAGTGCCGACACGAGAAACAAGGCATTCTTGGTTCTTACTGGCTTAACAATTGTCCATGCCTCAATCTCTGTGTTTTACCTTGCCTATGGAGGGAAAATGAGAGTCCTTATCACAAACCAGAGGGTAATTGTGGAGGAAACATTTTTGAGCCAGAGATATACAGAACAGCCCTATGACCAGATTTTGAAAGTGATGTATTCTCAATCCTGGCTTGGAAAGAAATACAACTATGGGAACATTATGATTGAAACCGGGAGATGGGTAAAGGTTGAAGGGAAGCCCTTGCTCCTGAAGAACACAGTTGTGCTTCCTGCAGTGGAAAACCCTGTGCTTGTAAAAAATACGCTCCTCGCCCTTGCAAATGCAAGAGTTGTAGGGCAGAGAGCAAAATTCCAGGAGGTGCACTCGCCTGCAGCGACACAGCAACAGAGGCCTGTATTTCGTGAAGTGGAGAGGAAGCCACCTGTATTTTAAGGAGGGAAAAAATGCTCCAGATGCTTGTTGTACTCCTTCTCTTTTCCTCAAGCTGCCTCCAAACCCAGATTTGCAGTGCTCCAGCAGTTACAACAATGGCTGGAGAGGACATAAGAATTTATCTCTGGATTGACATGTACAACTTCACAGATTTTAGAGTGGTTGGCTCTGTGGAAATCAGGACAATAAACCTCCACGAGGTAAATTCCGCGCTGCCTGAGCATTACATTCATGCAGATGAAATAAGGGCAAACCTTTCCCAGGGACTGTTTTCAGCAAATGATATTGAAAGGGCATATCTCAACAAAGTAGTGGAGAATCTCAGTGATTATCTATCTGGAATATTTGGAGAAAATTTTACGATTACCAGGGAGTGGGACAAGGCCTCGCTTGATGCCCCGCAGAGCCCTCCTGCAGATGAACCTCCTCTGATATACTACATTAACTATTCCCAGAAGGTCTGGTTAGGGCAGGGAGTGGATGAGGAACTCATTCTGGGTATTTTGAACGATGGAGCGGTTTACACAAGGATTTTCAAGCCATTCCCAGTGGGCTATCCTACAACATTCAACCTCACATTACCACGCGGTGCAGTAATTCTGGATTTCCCATTTCCTACAAACGGAACCTGGGAAGGAAGGCATTACTATGTCTGGAAGGGTGATAGGGAGGTGGAACTCAGGTTCACAGGGGTAACCAGAAGGACTTACACACAGAGTACTGTGAATCTCTCTGTGGTCATTGACATGCACACACTTACAAATGTCCGTGGCAATGAATACCTCTACACCTCAATCAATATCTCAGCGGATGTGCATGTTATTGCAATCCCTGATGAGGTGAAAAAGGATTTGCCAGAGGGCTTTGAGATGGAGTTCATAGGTGCGGATGGAATCCGTCTTGTTATTGCCAAAAATGTGGTGAATCTCACATACATCTACGAGGCACTCAACGCTACAGTTGAAGCAGGAAAGGAAAAGATAGCGGTAATGTTTAACACTCCTGTGGAATTCCACACAGGCTCAATTGAAAACATTACATGGGAGGGAAACTGGCATCAAATGGATGAAAAACCGCCAGTTCATATCTCTGTGTGTGGCAATGCCACCCTTGACTTCGGAGAGTATGTAAAAAAATATCGCAGGAGTTTATCCCTCACCTACACCTATTCTGCGAATCTTCTTGCAATTGCTGGCTCTACCATTACATACACTGTGATTTTTCCCAGAAACATAGAGGTGATGCAGGTAGAGTGTAACGCACCCCATGAGAAACATTATGTAAATGGAAGGGATGCTGTGAGCGTGTATATCACAAACACCAGCGAAACGCTGAAGATTTTAATAAAGATAAACTTTGACATTGATTTTGAGAGGCTTTACCCCTTCCTTGTGTTACTTGGAATTTTCATTGGCATCTGGATTTCCATCTCAATCAGGGTGTATCAGAAAAAGAGGCGGTCAAAATGAAGGGTAAGTTTATTACAGTGGAGGGAATTGATGGTAGTGGCAAAAGCACACTGATTCCCATGTTGAGGGCATTTCTTGAGGATAAGGGCTGGGAGGTTGTGGTTACAACGGAGCCAACTGATACTTGGCTTGGAAAAAATGTAAAAAAGGGTTTTACAGAGGAAATTTCGCCATTTACCGAGACCTTCCTTTTCCTGGCTGATAGGTGCGAGCACACAAAATGGATTCTGTCAGAGATGGAGCAGGGGAAGATTGTGCTCTGTGATAGATATGCGGATTCTACCTATGCTTATCAAGGTGCTGCCCTTGAGAACATTATTGAGAAACCCATGGATTGGTTGATTGAGATTAGCAAACATATTGTGGTTGAACCTGACATTACAATTCTCCTCGTAGCAAGCCCAGAAACAGTAGTGAGAAGAATTGCACCGAGGGGTGAGTGGACCAAGTTCGAGCGTCTGGAGTATCTCAGGAAAGTGAATGAAAACTATTTGAAACTTGGAGCGAGGTTCAGCAGAATCAAGGTTGTGGATGCAGAGCAGAGCATAGAAAAAGTGTTTGAAAGTGCAAAAAAAATCCTGGAGGAATGGATTGGGGGTAAGGAGTATGGGCGAGTTTAAAATAATCCATGATTCAGTGCACCGAAGCATAAAGTTAGATGGCGTGAGAAAAGAGTTACTGGAACTTCCTGAACTCCAGCGTCTTGCAAACATAAAACAACTTGGCCTTGCCTACCTCGTGTTCCCAGGTGCCAACCACACAAGACTGGAGCATTCAATTGGAACTTCCTATGTAGCCCAGAGAATCGCGGAAGCTCTTAAACTTCCAGAGGATGAGATAGAGCTTGTGAGCGTTGCGGCCATGCTCCATGATGTGGGCCATGGTCCGTTTTCCCATACGCTGGAGGGTGTGCTTTACCGCACCAAGGGTGTAGAACATATGGACATTACCAAGGGCATAATTACTGGAGAGTATGATGTTATAGGTGAGGAAAAACGAAAAATTCTGGAGGAGGAGCGGAAGTTACCGGATGTGCTGGAAAGGTATGGACTGGAGCCAGAGAAGGTTGCAGACCTTGTTAAGGAAACGAGGCATCTGTTCAACTGGGAATTGCTGAGCTATGCAAGGGAAAAAAGCAAGTATCTCAACCAGATAATCCATGGACCATTTGATGCAGACCAGGTAGATTACCTTATCAGGGATGCCTACTATACTGGCGTTGCACATGGAACTATTGATTTTGACAGATTACTGAACACTGTTACACTGGAGAACGGGGAACTTTGTTTCCACAGAAAAGGAGTTACCGCAATAGAAGGAATGCTTGTTGCAAGAGCGCTGATGTATTCCTCGGTTTACTTCCATAAAACGGTAAGGATAGCAGAGACGATGCTTGCAAGAGCGGTTGAAAGCCTTGACGAAATCGAAGAGAACATCCAGAACTTTGTGGATGCAGAGTTGATGGAGTATCTTATGCGGAAAAATGAGCGGACGAGGAAAACAATGGTGGCAATAAGATACAGAAAGCTCTTCAAGAGGGTGTATGCTAAAAATGCAATGGAGCTGGAGGATGCAGAGCGAGAGGCACTTTACGAAATTAGCAAGGACTGGAGAAAACGAAAAGAGGCAGAGGAGAGAATTGCGAGGATGAGCAAGGCAGGGAGTGGAAATGTGCTCATTGATATTCCAATCCCTGAACTCCTTCTTTCAGAACCAAGAATTGACAAGACGGAAGTGAAGATTCTTTCGGAAGAAGGCACACCTGCCCTGCTTTCAAAACTGAGTCCGCTGGCAGAGGCCCTGCGGATAAGGAATGTAGTAGATTGGGTAGTGATGGTATCCTGCCATCCAAAGTACAGGCATGATGTGGAAAAGGTTGTGGAAAGGGGCTTGTATCAGTAAAACTGCATATAACAAACTATTTATTCTGGGGTTTTTATATGCACATTGATGCAAGTAATTCCAGGAAGCGATAAACTTACAAACTCAAAGATGCTGAAGGGTATGTTCAGGGCATATTCTGAATTTTCTGTTGATATAAAGCTCCTGATCTTACTCTCTTTTGCTGGTGGGATTGGGGGAGGGATGACCTGGTTCATGCTTCCCCTCTATATGCAGAGTGTTGGTTTTTCACTCCAGAACATTGGCTGGATAGGTGGAGTTGGAGGGCTAGCAACAACATTGACTTACCTTGCCACTCCTCTCATTGGAAATACACTGGGGAAGAAGAACACACTCTACACTGGATTCGGGCTGGTTATTTTGAGTTATACTCTCCTCCTGATAAAGGTAAATCTCCAGCTTTACATCATTTCCAGTATTATCGGGGGTGTAGGGAATGCTCTTACCGGTCCCACATTCATTACAGTGCTTTCAAACCTGTGCAGCACCGGGATAAGCAAGTATGCCTTCAGCTTTCAATCCTTTTCCCAGCAGTTTGGCACAGCGCTGGGCACAATTATGGGTGGTATTTTTCCCTCCGGCATAATGCGGCTTTTCTCGCTGAGCATTGCCCAGGGTTTCTGGTGGAGTATCCTGTTCGCCATTTCCATCTCCTCCATCCAGATTATCGTGCTGTTTTTCACCCATGTTGAGAACGGGATGAAAATTGCCCATTTCTCAATCAAAATTAAGGAGCCGGGTCTCATAGGAAAGTTTGCAGTAACCCAGATGCTCATCGGATTGGGTGCTGGGCTTGTAATTCCCTGGTTTCCGATTTTCTTCACGAACAGGTATTTTCTCCCCCAATACCCGGATTTTGACACCGCCTATGGTGTAGCCCTTCCACTTGTGGGCACAATAATGACAGTTTCCTCGGTGATAATGTCCTTCTCATTTCTCGTTGCTCCATTCTTTGCCGAGAGATTCGGACAGGTGAAATTGATTACAGGTAGCCAGGCACTCTCTGTGCTCTTCCTGTTTTTAATCCCATTTTCGCCATTCTTTGCTTTGGCAGCGTTGCTTTACATTATCAGAACAATTCTTATGATGGTTTCCTCCCCAATTGGCACTTCATTCATGATGACCTCCGTGAAGGCGGAGGACAAATCAAATGCCAATGCAATCACAATGTTTGCCTGGAATGCATCCTGGAGTTTCAGTTATTTTATTGCCGGCTATCTCTGGGAAATCTTCCCTGACTATGTGCCTTTCCTGCTCTGCTCCATATTCTATCTCTCTTCATGTTTGCTCTATTTTCTCTTTTTCTCTCGGCTTGAGAAAAGAGGATAAATGCGGGAAAAACACTCAAAAAAAGTCAGTTTTTATCTTCCAAAACAGCCTCTATCTCAAGAATTCCGCTCATCGGTCCAGAGTGTTTCACAGCGGTAACCACCTTTAGCCTCTTCTGAAAAAAAGGTGCATCAAGCACAAGGGTCTCATATTCTCCGCCCTCGCCGCTGGGATTAATCCCTGACTTTCTTGCCAGTTCTCCCAATTTCTCTATTCCCTCCTCATCAAGTCTTTTTCCGAGCCATTCCTCTCCAAGCCCTTCAGCAAATCGCCCGACAAAAATCACATGCATCCCGGAGGCCACAATCTCCTTCAGTGCCTGTATCTCAGATTTTCCCCAGAGCGGGGAAATGCATTTCTTTCCAGTCCTGTATGCGGTTCTTTCAAAGCGCTCCTTTTGATATTCTGATGCTATTGCACCAGTTATAACATACTCCTCCTCAACCTTTTCAAGAGCCCTCTCAATAGCAGATGTTTCATCTCCAGCAACACTGAAAACAAGAGGGCGGAGCCCCATACACTCCGAGATCAGGGGGGCAAGGAGGATGTTCGGTGTATGGAACATATAGGAATCTGTCTGCTCAGGAATAAAAATCAGGCTTCTTTTAACTTCAAGCCCGAGCTGCATCGCAAGATAGCCAGCATAAACGGAATCCTTACCACCAGAGAGGCACAGAATTGCGTTCATTCTATCTGTAGATGGAGGATGTTGGTGGAGCAACTGGCTTCTGGGTCTTGCTCTTCTCCCTTATTCTCTGAAGTTCCCTCTCGATGCGCAAAGCCTCATCGTACAGCGGTTTAGCATCAAGTTTGGTGTGGAGGAGGATTCTATCCAGAACTTCAATCACCTTTGCTGCCGCCCTTGCATCAGGAATGTCCTGGTAAGCCTCTGCGAGC
>JAWACX010000051.1:0-10206 GCA_038896575.1 Thermoplasmata archaeon | reverse complement strand
GCAGCATATTACTATTTGCTATCCTCTTACAAAATGTGGAAAGCAAGAAAGATAGAGCGGGATGATGTTATATACACAACCAAGAAAAATGTTCGAATTGAAGTAGATCCTGGTAAAAAGTTACAGTCTCCATATGATTTCAAAGTAAAGTTTAGAGAGCCAGGCAAACGAGAACGGACTCCTAAGCATGTGCACCTCATTGTGGAAATGTATGTAAAATATGCATACAACCCTGAACTCACTTTAAAGCTTCGCGATCATATCCTATCAATGTTCAGCCAAATAAAACCAGTGAACACATTCCCTCCTTCCTTGCAATTTTTTAAGCCTGAGCATGTGGAGCAATTTAAAGAGTTGGATGCTGTAGGGGAATTCACAGTGGAATTCCTTCTAGTAGTTACAGAGTTAATAGGTATTCAAGAAAAGACAAATTATCCCACAGGTTCATTAACAGAAAGTTTGTATAGAGATTTTGGAGTTAAGGACCGATTTTCTGTAATCCAGAAAGCAGTTTGGAGAGGAAATTGAGTGTATAGACACCTCATGGAAATCAATTGAATAAATATTGCACCTCCCTACTACTTCCTCTCCTCCCTCCATCCAAAGAGCACAATATCTCCCACATTCGTCCTCGTGTTCCTGGCAACCACATAGTCGCCCGTTTGCTCAAAGAAGGCCATTGAGTTGTTCTCAGCCAGAAAATCGTCAATTTCCAGCCCTTTCTCCCTTGCACTCCCAATTGTGTTTGCATCGCCAAATGCTCCAGCCCACTCTGTAGTCCCATCTCTTCCATCGGTTGCAAATGAGAGTATAACCCCTTCCCTAACATTTAATTTTTTGAGAAAACCGAGCACCACCTCCAGATTCCTTCCACCTTTCCCCTTACCGCGCACCCTAACACTGGTTTCCCCAACAGCCACAAATAGTTTTTTTCTTCCCTTTCCCGCCTCGTAATTCAAAATTTCTGCAAACAGTTTCCCTGCCTCCCTTGCCTCAGCATCCAGTGCTGGAGTGAGAACCCTCACATCATACCCGAGCTCCTCAGCCCTCTGCACACATCCAGCCAGAGCAGTTTCCATATCTCCAACAATAAAATTCCGCACATTTTTAAATTTAGGATGCGAGGATTTCGGGGTTTCTCCAGCATTTTCCAGGGCCCTCCTGACCTCATCGCTTAAACGCTCCAGAATCCCATACTTTTTCAGGCACTTCAACGCCTCCTCCTTTGTACTTCTGTCAGGCACTGTTGGACCAGAGCCAACATCACCAATCCCTCCTTCAGGCACATCAGAGAGCACAAGCCCGATCACCATTGCCTCTGTCTCAAGTGCGGCCTGGCCCCCTTTTATCCTGGAAAGATGCTTCCTCACAGTGTTCAACTCCTTTATGCTGGCACCAGAAAGCATGAGTTCCCTTACCACTTCATTCTTTTCCTGTAGAGTGAGCCCCTCAACTGCCTTTACAAGCATTGCACTTGCACCGCCAGAAACTACAAAGAGCACAATGTCCTCCTTCTTCGCCTCCCTCAAAACATCCAGAACCTTCTCTGTGTTTCTCAGATTTCGTTCAGTGGCCAGGGGATGGTCTGAGCAGAGAAACTTAACCCTTCCATGTTCCCCTTCCTCAGGAGCCAGCACATAACCACTGCAGTCCTCAATCTCATCTGCACAGGCACTGGCCATCAGATGGGCAACCTTGCCAGCACCAACAACAAAAACCCTCCCTTTCTTCCTGAAGATAGAATTTGCAAGCCGTAAATGCTTTCCGTCAAAGCTTATCTTTTTTCGAACAAGCATGTAAGCATCTACGCTGGCAACCCCTGCCTTCACAACACTCAGAAAATCCTTTCTTGCCTGGCTGTTTTGGTTTACATTACAAAGAACACTCTCATTCACTATCTCCATGTCACATCCACCTCATCAGTTCTGAATCTCTGCCTTATTCCTGTATCCTTTATATCCTGTCTCACACCAGAATTATGCATTAAGATTCCAAGGTATGCAATCATTGCTCCATTATCCACACAAAGTTCTGGCTTTGGAATAAACATTTTTGCCCCTCTCTCCTCAGCCATTTTCTTCACCATCTCCTGCAGCCTCCTGTTCCTTGCTACACCCCCGCCCAGGAGCACCTCATCCTTGCCCACATGCGCCATAGCACGCTCCGTAACCTCCACAAGCATTGCAAAAGCATGCTCCTGGACAGAATAGCAGAGGTCTTCAATTGCCACACCTTTCCTTAACACCGAAAGTGCAGCTGTGAGCATCCCTGAAAATGACACATCCATTCCCTTCACCGAATACGGAAGTCTCAACAGATTTTTTCCTTTCCTTGCCATCTCCTCAATTTTCGGTCCACCTGGAAATGGAAAGCCGAGTTCCCTGGCCAGTTTATCAATAAAATTCCCTATTCCAGTATCCAGAGTTTCACCAAAAACTCTGTATCTTGAATTTGCAAACGCAATAACCTGGGTGTTGCCACCTGAAACATAGAGCAATACCGGGTCTTTGCATTCTGTTGTTCCTCTCCCTATTTCCAGATGGGCAATGCAGTGGTTTACACCGATAATTGGCTTCCTGTTTGAGAGTGCAATTGCTCTGGCTAAAGTGGCACCTGTTCTTAGGCAGGGCCCAAGCCCTGGTCCCTGAGAAAAGGCAATAAGGTCTATTTCCTCCAGTTTCACACCAGCCTCCTCAAAAGCAGCCCTTACAGTGTCAATTGCTACCTCGCAATGATGATTTGCAGCTTCTCTGGGATGGATGCCGCCAGATTGGGGAGAATAAACCCTCATCTGGTTTGCAAGCACCCTGGCATTCTCATCCACGATGCCAACACCGAATGTATGCGCCGTGCTTTCTATTCCAAGGCACAGCATCAACGGCCAAAAACACCAAATGGGAAATAATCTTTTCCCCACTCTCAACTCGGGTCAGGAACACCTGCACAACCATTATATCTCCGTTATTCCTCTATGGCCCCCGATGAAGTTAGAAAGTAAGAGCAGAGAGAGTTTATGGAGAGGAACTAGCAGAACTCACACCCGTGGTTTCCCGAACAGGAATGGTAGAGAATTGAAAGAGGACAGGTGGCATGCCAAGTCTCTGGCAGTTTTCGTGCTTATTCTGCTTGTGCTGAGCATTGGTGCATTTCCTACATGGCAAACTACCAGGGCCTATGAAATAAAACCAGATAAAAATACACTTTCAAGCCAAAGAATAAACAGTGTTGCGATTGCACAGAAAGGCACACCCCATGCACCCATCCACATAAACTGGGACAGTGAATTCACGCCAGCAACTGGGGTTGTTGCTGGCTCTGGCACTCCAGAGGACCCGTATATAATTGAGGGCTGGGAGATTGATGCAAATGGAGGCTCCTACAGTATCTGGATAGAGAATACAACCGTTAATTTTGTTATAAAAAATTGTGTTCTCCGGAACGCTACCAACACGGCCTCACCACCCCATGGGACAGGTATCGCGTTTACAAATGTGAAGAATGGGAGAATTGAGGGAAATGAGGTAACAGGAAATTCCATGGGCATCAGACTTGCGCTTTCTACAAATAATTCAATCAGAGGTGTAAACGCCTCTGGAAACTCGCTATATGGGATTACCCTCTACTCCTCTCCCGAGAACACGGTTGGAGAAAACAGTGTGACTGGAAATGAGTATGGAATATATCTTTCTTTTTCCAACAACACCACGATAATTAACAACACAATTTCTGGAAATTCTCGGTATGGCATTTATCTCTCATCCTCCTTAAATACCACAATTTCTGGCAACATACTGAGCGATGATGGAATTATGATTACCGGGGAACTCTGCCAATACTGGAACACCCATCACATAGAGCCAACAAATCTCATAAATGGAAGGCCAATATACTTCTACAAAGACAGGGAGGGAGGCTTTGTGCCAGTTGACGCAGGTCAGGTAATCCTTGCAAACTGCACAAACATGAAAATTTCAGGTTTGAATGTGACAAACACCTCTGCTGGAGTTCTCCTTGGGTTTTCCACATCTATCTCTATAACGGAAAACAACATCTCAGGAAATTTCATTGGAATCTATCTGTATGCCTCTTCAAACACCGAAATAATTTCCAACAATGTTTCAGGTAATTTGCTTGACGGAGTATATCTGTTTTTTTCCAACAACAACACGGTAAGGTATAACAAGGCATCAGACAACCTCTACGGAATTCATGTGTGGCGCTCCAGGAATAACACACTTCTAGAGAATAACGCATCAGATAATTTTTATGCTGGTATTTGTATAGAAACTTCAGCAAACAACCATGTCGAAGGAAATACAGCCTCAGCAAATCAATACTATGGCATCTCGTTAGCCTCATCCTGGAATAACACAATCATATCTAACAATGTCTCTGTGAACAACTATTTCGGGATAATTTTAGATTCTTCAGATAACAACCTAATCTCAGAGAACAACGCCTCGCGGAACAGTTGCCATGGAATCTACCTTTATTCTTCCTACTCCAACAGAATAACATATAACTGGCTCTACGCCAATACCTACTATGGGGTGTATGTGACTGGATACTCCACTAACAATTCCATCCACCACAACAACTTCATCGGCAACGGGGCTAGCGCCCTACGGTACCTGAGCCAAGGGGGCTTTGAAGATACCCTGAACAGTGCTACCAAAGGTGTCTCTGGCGGCTCCCAGGCTTACGATGGTGTGGGCGGTAACTTCTGGTGTGACAATGCTTTGAAGGAGGGAAATTACTGGAGTAACTGGGACGGCAATGGCTGGGGCACGGCGAATGCTTACCCAATTGCTGGCGGCAAAGCAAGTGACTGGTATCCACTAGGCAACCCCGTTGGTGAGTGCATCTCGTTGCCCTTCTTTGTGCTGGCCTTCGCCTGCGTTCTCATCCTTGCCAGAGTACGAGAAACATTCAAACTTAGTTTCAAAAGCCTGATTTTCGGGCACCACAACCCTCGCCGATACAAATAAGTATGTGGAAGTATTCCTTGCCATTGGTGAATTATGCCGGAAGAAGAAATGGAAACTGAAGAAGATGTGGAAATGAAATTCATTCAGAAAAAAATTGCTGATGGGATTAAGAAAAAAACTGAGGAACTCAGGAAAAAACTTGAGGCTGAGTTCACTGAGCGGGAAAAGGAACTTCGAAAGGAAATTGAGGCGCATGTTGTTGCAAAGCTGGAACAGGATTTCAAGAAAAGGGAGGCGGAAATCCGCACAAAGGCTTTTGAAGAGTGCAGGGCAAAGATGGAGGCAGAGGTTGCTGCTAAGGAAGCTGAGTTGAAAAAGATGTTTGAGGCACAGCTCAGGGAAGCAGAGAAGGAGATTGCTGCACAGTACAAGGAGAAAATGGAGAAGGAAATAGAAGCAGCGAAGGCAAAGCTGGAACTTGAACTCAAGAAGAAGGAAGAGGAACTTAAGGCGAGGTATGAGCTGGAAGCAAGGAAGGCGGAGGAGGCAAGGGCCCAGAAATTTGCTGAGGAGATGCGAAAGGCAGAGGAGAGTTTGCGTTCAAAGATGGAGCTTGAACTCAAGAAAAGGGAGGAAGAACTCCGCACAAAGGCCGAGGTGGAGTTGAAGAAGAAGGAGGAGGAACTCGGAAAGCAGATGAATGCAAGGCTTCAGGAGGCAGAGGCAAACCTACGCTCAAAAATGGAACTGGAGCTAAAGAAGAGGGAGGAAGAAATCAGAACAAAACTTGACCTTGAATTCAAGGCTAGGGAGCAGGAAAGAGAGCGGGAAATGAATATGGAGATAAGGAGGGCTGAGGAGTCAATAAGGGCAAAAATGGAATTGGAATTCAAAAAACACGAGGAGGAGATGCGAAACAGGCTTGAGATTGAATACAGGGCAAAGGAAGAGCAACTTGAGAAGGAAATGGAAAATGAACTCAAAAAAATGGAAAATGCAATCCGAGCCCAGCTTGAACTTGAGTTTGCCAAAAAAGCGGAGCAGTTAAAGGAAAATTATGAGATAGACTACAGAAGGAAACAGGAGGGTCTTGAAAAATCCTATCAGGAAAAGCTGGAGAAGAAAACTGAGGAGCTGCGGAAAACGCTTGAGGCTGAAATTAAAGCAAAATTTTTGCAGCGGGGCGCTTATGGGGTGTTAAGCAGGAAAATCAAGAAAACACCCTATCCATTCACTGCAATTGTTGGCCAGGAAAATATGAAAAGGGCCCTAATACTAAGTGCAATAAATCCGAAGCTTGGCGGCGTTCTCATCTGGGGAACAGAGGGAAATGGAAAATACACCGCTATACTTGGCCTGGCACACTGTCTCTCTGAGATAAAGGAGCAGATAATTAGTGTTGATGTGACATCTGGAACTGTGCTTAAAGAATGGTGGGAGGAAGACAGGTACCTCACAGGCAATATTTTCTCAAAGAACGGGCAGGCCACATACCTGATTGACACAGTGCTTAACAACGCATGCCTCAGCATCCATACAGAGAAACTTGACAACCACCACCCGATGGTTGTTGTGGAAAATTTGAAAGTGGAAGAGGAGGAAATCCTTCACATCCTCAACAGGATGGCGCTCCATGTCCATGTGGAGCCGATAAAAGACCTTGAGCAGAGAATTGAGGTGATGAAGAGGGTGCGGGAATTCAACAAGGACCCGGAAAAATTCAGGGAGAAGTACGCAAAGGATGAGGAGGAGCTAAGGAGCAAAATAATGAAGGCAAGGACTATTCTCCCGACTGTGACAATCTCAAACAAGATGCTTGCAGTAATTGCAAGAATGTGCGTGCTGGATAAGCAGGGAACAAATACGGATGTGCTCCTTGATGAAATAGCCAGAACAAATGCAGCTTTTGAGGGCAGGGACCATGTGACCCAGGATGACATAATGGAGGCTGCAAACATGCTTCTTCTCCACCGCCTCGGGCGGAAAAAGGAGAGCGTTGCTGAGGAAGAGGAGGAGGAAGAGGCCTGAGAGCCAGCAACAGAATCGTAATCTCTATATACCCTTCTTTCTATTTCCCATTCAGGCAGGTGTGATCTAGTCTGGCTAGGATATTAGCCCTCCAAGCTAATTGCCCGGGTTCAAATCCCGGCACCTGCACTTAAATTTCTTTGAAATGCTGAGGTAGCCTAGCCCGGCTAAGGCGCTAGACTCGAGATCTAGTGGGCCAAAAGCCCTCAGGAGTTCAAATCTCCTCCTCAGCGCCAGATAAACTAATATGGAGGCAGTGAATGCTCTCTGCCCTGAGCCCATACAACAAAAGCCGGTGTAAAAAAAGAAAGGTTATTGTTTACGACACAACGCTGAGAGATGGAGAGCAGATGCCAGGTATTGCCTTCACCAAGGAGCAGAAGCTGGAAATCGCACATGCCCTTGCAGATGCAGGAATAAAAGAAATCGAAGCGGGCTATCCAGCAGTTTCAGAGGAGGAACGGGCTGCAATTAAGGAGATAAAGGCCACAACAAATGCAAGGATTCTAGGCCTCTCAAGGTGCAAGCCTGAGGACATTGAAGCATGTGCTGAGTGCAACATAGACCTCGTGCTCCTGTTCATTGCCACATCACCATTGCACAGGCACTGGAAATTGAAGATGGAAAAGGAGGAGATAGTGAGGAAGGTAGAGGAAAGCATAGAATTTGCAAAAACTCTGGGACTCAATGTCTGCTTCAGCACTGAGGATACAACACGAACTGAACTTGATTTCCTTCATGAGGTTTATGGGGTTGCTGTAAGCCTGGGAGTGGAGCGGATAGGAATCACTGACACACTGGGTTGCGGGGCACCAGAGGCAATTTCCTTTCTTGTTAGGGAGCTCAAAGCAAGATACAGTGTTCCCATTTCCCTACACCTTCACAACGACTTTGGGCTTGCATGTGCAAATGCCATTGCGGGCCTTGATGCAGGTGCAGATGCGTTTGCAGTCACAGTGATGGGAATCGGGGAGAGAGCGGGCAATCTTGCACTTGAGCAGTTTGTAATGGCTGCAAAATTTTTGAGGGGAGTGGAAACAGGCATAGAACCTGCAAGGCTTCAGAAGGTTGCGGAGATTGTGAGCAGACATGCAAGGCACCAGATACCGAAAAATCAGCCATGGATTGGAGAAAACATCTTCTCACATGCCTCAGGCATTCATGCAGCTGCAGTGCTTGAGAACCCTTTCACTTACGAACCCGTGGCTCCATCCGTGCTGGGCAGGGAGCGGAGAATTCTGCTTGGAAAACACTCCGGGAGAGGGGTGCTTCGGGCAAAACTTCTGAGTTTTGGTATTGAGATTTCTGATAAAGAGCTCGAAAGCATCCTGAGAGAGGTCAAGAGTGTGGGCACAAGAGAGGGTTATGTTAGTGACCAGCAGCTCCTTGAAATTGTTGAAAGGGTGAGAAAGGGGAGGTAACAACGCTTTGAAAAACTTTCTGCGTGAAAGCTCCAAAAACCCGGTAGTTTATACCCAAGTTTCGCAGTACACAAAGATTTGCATATTGAAATTTTTCATGGATAATCAGAAACTGGTAGATGTAGAAACAAATAAATTTGAACTTTTATTTTTTGGTAGGGTGTAAAATCCAGTAGTTACTCACTTCCTACCCACACAAAAACTCCTTTTCGTGTCTCAAAAATGTGTGCAACAACCCTCCTTTCGGTCCAATGGTATAGTGGCCTGAGGAAAAAACTCGCTTTTTAGCACCCGAAAACCTTCCTACATTTTCTGCAAACCCTTGTAGTTCTCTATTATATCCTCGTAACTCTCTTCCTTTATGTTTGTAACTACTATAAAACGCCATAATACTCTTTTTTCCAACTCTATTTTCTTTTCTTTGAGCTTTTTCTTCTTTTATACGTGTTTTCATACATCAAGCACCGCCTTCCTTCATGGTAAAAATCCATGCTCCCATTACCATAGAGCGATTTCCACTTCCCAATCCTCCCTGGAATTGCCATGATACAATAAAACCCATGATTCGTGTAAATGGCATCCAACAATCTATAGTATCTGTCCTTTGGCTTCTCTGTGATAAGTGCAAGGCTCCTCTCCAATGTAACCTGATAAAATCTGTAAGCCAATTCCTCCAGAAATTCTAATTATCGTGAAACATTTTTTGAATTTTATGTTTGATTCCAAGGTGCGAGAAAATACCCTCTATGGCCCTCAACAATCCCACGGGCTTGTTGAACCTTACCTTGGTAATTTCACGCAGGGAGAGTGGTATATAAGCTTTTGGTTTTGTGTCATACCAAAACGGAAAAGCAAGATTCTCTTAAAAAATCATTTTGCGAAACTTCGGGCTAGCAAGAGCAGTGCTATTGGGGTTTGGGATGAATAGACTCTTCTGTGGATTTGTGGTTAAGGTTATGAGAATAGGGAGAAGCCGGAAAAATGTACTTCCCAATCTCTGGAGGGGGAGCAAAAAGATGTCAAAAAGAGGGAATGCACCACTCTTTGCAGGGTAGGAGTATAGAAAGAAGTTCTCCCATATTCCCGGTTCTTGGTTCAGGGATAGTGCAGAGTATCTCGTTTTTCCAGTTTTTTTGTGAATTTTTGCAGGAGCAGATGGAAGATTTTGTGAATTTATGATGGAATTGTGATGGATTTGCGTAATTTTTGAGCACTCGTATGTCCCGCAAAGCCCTCAAAATGCATCATTAATTAATTGGCACCTGCATAACCCTGATTTTTCTGTTCGGCACGGCTTTACTTGCGAAATCTGTAGGAGTCACCGTAATCCTTAAATACTATTTTTAACTTATGTTAAACAATGATTGAGCGGGAAGAAACCACCGATGATACTGGCTTCGTTGGCATAAGGCTGCAGAGGGAATTCATGGAGATGTTACTGGCCATCAGGGAGACATATGGGCTTACAATATCTGATGCAATTCGGTTTTGCATAGAATTCACCTACCAGCACCACGGAAAGGCATTCACACTCTCAGAGAAAGATGTTGAAAATCTGGAAAAGCTCGTTGCCAGTGGAAGGTTTGAGACAATGGAGGCAGCGCATACGGAGCTATTCCATATCGGCTGGGAGACCTACACCGATAGAATGCTGCACAAGGAGCCAGAAGTTGACGCAAAACTTGAAGAAGAAAGAAAGAAAAGGTTGGCAATAGAAAAAAATAAAGAACTTGCCAGAAGGTTGAGAAATAGGTGATACATAATGCCAGAAGGGATTATTTTTTATTGGGGGTAATGAGATGGGAATCCTGATTGAAGAGAACAGGCCT
>JAWACX010000050.1:0-10543 GCA_038896575.1 Thermoplasmata archaeon | reverse complement strand
CTATTCAAATTTTGTGTCCTATAAAACACCCACACCTGTTGAGCGAGTGAATGCCACGGTTTCTGATGTGAGACCAGATGGTTTCACGGTTTCCTGGGAGAAAAAGGAGTGTTTAAATTTCGAGTTACATCTTGCCATTACACCTGATTTTGAGGACGAAATCATTGTCTCGCTCTCCAACACCACAACAAGATATTCTTTTGATTCCCTTGAGCCCGCCACTACCTATTTTGTTTATGTGCGGAGCATTGGGTTTTATGGAGAGTATGCAGATTCCCAGACAATATCTGTGCTCACGACACCAGAGATGCTGGACGCCGTGGCTGAGGTTGAGAAAATTACAATTTCCTGGAGGGCACCTAGTCCCAGATTTTTCGAGAAAACTGAGGTTTATATGGCAAGGGATTCAAGTAATGTATTTGACACAGCTTCCCTTCTGACCGTAATTTACGAACCTTCTATTTCAACCCTTACAATTACAACTGGTTATGAAGAAATAAATACTGCATTCTACTTCGGAATAATTGTTTACAACACCCTCTGGCAATCTGCAGCATCCAATGTGGTCTCAAACACTACATTTCTTCCCCAGATTCCCCGGGTCTCACTCTCAAAATATGAAATCCTGAATGCCACATCAGTAAAAATTTATCTCCCAGCAACGGATTATGCTTACTTCTCAAGGCTGGAGATTCATCTCTCTCTTGAAGAGAATTTCACGCCCTCAGAGAGAACGCTGGTCTCTGCAATCTACACCCAGGGTGAGAGCACCTATCTCCTCTATGGTCTCACGCCGGATGTTGACTATTATGTGAAGGTAGTCCTTGTTGATGTTTTTGGACAGATGAGCATCTCTCAGACACTGCGGGTCCGAACAACAGCCACCATAGAGGTGGAGCAGCCTCCGCCCCAAATCCCGTTTTATATTTATGGCCTCCTCCTGATGATTTTCTTTTTCTCCTCAATTATCTCAGCGCTCTGTCTGAATGCTATGCGAGTAAAAGCCAGGGGAAAAAAGTAGGGGATGCCAAAGCCTAAATATAAGGAAATGGATATCTTTCCGCCCCATCAGGCCATGCTATCCGTAAGCGCTGATGCAGTGCTGAGTGATGAGCGGATAACCACAGAATGGGGCACATTCTACCTTCTCTGGGTCACATAATAAATCCCGACAAAAGCGAGTGCAATTGAAACTATCAAAACACAGGCTATTAGAATTGGCATGTAGTCCAGAGATTCCACAACAACTTTTTCCAGATGCGTGAGTTCTGGAGGCACTTCATAGACCTCTGAAGTGAAGTTCTCACTTCTAAGCAATACTGTCTTCTCCATATAACCCTCTGCCGAGATTGTAAGAGTATAGTTCAGAATTACCGGCAAACCCGTGAACCTGAAATTCCCGTTTGGGTCCGTGTAATTTGTCCTGACAAGGAGGCCGTCAGTGGAGCTAAGAACAACCCTGGCACCCTCAATAGGGTTTCCTGCCTGGTCTCTAACAACACCTGTAATCTCAACAGTTTGGTTGTAGATTTTCGGGTAGAGGGAAAAATCAAATCTAGAACTTTCGTTAAAGAACACAGTGAGTGTCTGGGTAGTGTAATTTTCATGGCTTACTGAAATTCGATACTCAAAACCCATCCTGAGGAGGAATTCATACTCTCCGCTGGCGTTTGTGTAGTTACTCACACCATCTGGCTCAACCAAAACAAGCGCACCGACTATAGCTTCCTGGGTTTTGATATCCAGAACCCTTCCATATAGCCTTCCGTATTCATATTCTGGCCTAAGATGGAAATCCACCTGTCTCACCTCATTCGTAAGGAGGGTTAGGGTTGTGAGGTTAGAAAGATACCCTTCGGCACTACATGTAACTGTGTAATTCACGCCAGGTAGAAGTTCCAGATAATAGTATCCGCTTGAGTTTGTCACGGCTGAAAGGTTACCAGGTACCGCCATGATGATTGCTGATTGTATGGGTTGACCTGTGGAACCATCATAAACATATCCTTCAATTCTTGAGGCGTGGGTTACCACAGGCATCAGAAGAACATCTGCTCTTACAGCCTGGCCCACGGGAACTTCGACAGTTTTACTTCCGACTTGATATCCAGTTGCAACAGCTTGGACTGTATAATTGAGTCCACCCACAACTGTAAAATTGTAATAACCAAAGGCATCAGTGCATGTTGTGTTTCCACCAGGCTCAATTGATACATCTGCACCCTCAATTTTAGTGCCATTTGTAGCATCATATACATACCCATGGACCCAACCGTATCTTTCCTCCTTGGGGGTGAGATAAAGCGTGGCATTTGCAGTGCCATTTGGCTCCAGAAAAACAAATACAGAGGCATTGTAGTATCCAGCTGCACTTGCTGTAATCGTGTAATATGTGCTCCCCCTTGCTGAAACTGAATAGAAGCCCCTGGCATCTGTTACAGCTGTCAGATTCCCTGGAGTGATGGAAATGTTTGCCGAGGGAATGCCAAGTCCAGTCACTCCATCTATCACATATCCATACAATGTCCCATTATCAAAGGAGGTTCCAAATGGAAAGAGGAGGAGGTCTATGTGGATTGTTTGGTTCTCTGCACAGGAAATTGTTTCCTCAGTTGGAATATAGCCCTCTGCAGTTGCGTTCACTGTATAAGTTCCAGGGGAGGGAAGGCAAACGGAGAAGGAGCCGTTTCCATCGGTTTCCGCACTCAGATTGCCTGGCATAATCAGAATTTTTGCACCTGGGATCGGTGCGAGGGAAGTTGCGTTAATTACATGCCCTTCCAGCATCTCTGCACAAGGTGAAATGGTTCCAGCAGCTCTGGAAACAGGAGAGAACACAAAGGTTACAAGAATGAGAAACGCCACGGCTGCAGAGGCACTTTCACACTTCATGAACGGGAATAGCCAAAGGGATATATTAATCTCGCTCTCTTCACTTTCACTTTTACTCACCCCTTCCCTAAAACTATATATGCAACCCTGCACATTCCCTCTTTGCTGAAAAAGGCAAGAGGTGAAAACGATGCAGAAAGAAAAAATCGCATCCTTGATTGAAGAAATCGCCAGGATGCCAGAAATGAAAGATGTGCCCCGAGAACAAATAGAAGCGACTGTGAATGAGATAGTTGGGAAACTTTCCCTTCAGCCCAAGGAAATCAGAGAGGTGGTGCTTCACAGACTGGCACCGCAAAGGGAGACACCAGGGACTCCTGTGCCCCTTTCCAGTCTTAGGCCTGGAATGAGAAATGTCTCTGTTGTTGGGAAGGTTATTTTTGTTGCAGAGGAAAACCTCAAGATAAAGGACGGAAGTGAAAAGAAGGTGCTGAAGGGCCTGTTTTCTGACAACACGAAGAAACTTAACTTTGTTGTCTGGAACCCGGAAAAGTATGGAGAGAGCATAGAGAAAGGCGCTGTTCTTTGTTTGAAAAACATCTATACCACAGAGTGGCAGGGAGAGCCTCAGATAAACACTTCTGAGGCAACAGAGATAACAACCGCAAGCGAGGAACAGTTGCCCAAGTTAAGACTTGGCACAGAGGTGAAGATAAAGGACCTCCCGAGGGTGAGATTTCCAGTGTCCCTAATTGCAAGGGTTATTTCAGTTGAGAAGAAAACTGTAAAAACTGGTAGCACGGAAAAAGTGCTGTATTCCGGAGTTCTGGCAGATGAGACTGGCCATGTGCAGTTCACAGCCTGGGCAGATTTCAACCTGAAGGAGGATGAGGTGATAAAGGTCAATGGAGCATATAAGAAAATCTGGAGGGACATACATACCCTTGTCCTGGATGAGAAAACGAGCGTTCAGCGTGTTGAAGGTTCAAAGCTTCCGCCAGCAGCCCAGTTACTTGCCCCAAGAGAGGTGCTCATTGAGGATATTTATGAAGATGGAGAAGGGTTTATGAGAAATGTGCAAATAGAGGGCTTTCTGATAGAGATAAAAGAGTCATCTGGTCTTATCTACAGGTGTGAGGAATGTGGAATCGTGCTGGATGAAGGGGTGTGCAAAAACCATGGAAGGGTAAGCGGAAGCAAACCTGACTTGCGGCTCAAGGGTGTTGTAGATGATGGCACTGGTGCCATAATTGCAATTTTCCCGCAGGAGGTATGCGAAAAATTACTCGGCAAAAGCTTGGGCGAATATCTCTCCCTTGTTGGGAAGAACGGAGTGGTTAACCCAGCGCTCTGGGACATTAATGAGAGACTCCTTGGCAGGGCATTTCAGTTGAGAGGAAATGTGAGTTCTAGTGAGTTCGGAACCACATTTATAGTCAAGGATGCACAGAACCTCCAGATAGACTGCAAGATAGAAGCGGAAAATTTGCTCTCTGAGATGGAGGCGTGAGCATGGATGGCCAGAATCGTACAGTGAAAAGGGCAACCCGAAGAGAGGTTGCCTACAGGGTTTTTTCTTTTGAATTGGATGAGACCACGGTAGAGGAGAGAGGCGGCGAGACGGAAAGTGAGGAAGGCACTGGCTTCTCTGACCCTAGCAAAGCACCAAACTATGTGATTACACCCACAGGGTTGAGAGTAAACCGTATCCTTGTGGTTGGTAAACTCCTTGGGCCACCAAAGCAGATAGGTGACAAGGAGATGTGGAAGTTTGAGGTTTCAGACAGCCTTGGCACAATCTCTGTTCTCGCACCAAATTTCCGTTCTGAGGTTGTGAATTATGTCAAGAGAATAGGGCCCAACGATATACCCAAGGTGGTATTCCTCACAGGAAAAATAAGAACATACAGGCCTGATGAGACAAGGTTCTATATTTCTATAAGACCAGAGGTGCTCTGCGATTCTACATTGGAACTTCATAACTACTGGCTTATCCAGGCTGCAAAATCCCTCCTTAGGCGTCTGGATTGCATCCAGGAGCTTAGCAAGATGGAGCCTGCTACAATGGAAAATTTAATGGCAATAGGATTCACTAAAGGTGAGGCGGAGGCAGCACTTAGGGCAAAGAAATACTATGGGATAGACCTGGAGAGAATAGAGAGGTACAGAACACTGGCCATTAATGCACTTAAAATTGTGACGGGTGAAGAGACAGTGGAGGTTCCAGTTCTGGAGAGTGGTGCTGAGGAAGGACTTGAAGATGCCAGTGAATTTCTTGCTGAGGTTGAGGATGAGGAACGGACAATCTATGAAATGATAAAGAGTTACGGGGACGATGGTGTGGCTATTGGAGAACTGGCTGAACTCACAGGTATGGAACCAGAGAAAATTGAAGAAATCACGCTTTCACTTATTGAAAAAGGGTTGATTGACGAGCCAGAGCCCAACAAATACAGGGCAATGAGTGAGGAGAATAATGATGAGTTCTGAACCTTTGCGGTGCACCCTGAGGATTTCGGTGGAGATTGACGAGCAAACAGCAAATTATGTAATGGATGCAATTTCAGTTGAGTTTTCCAATGAACCAGAAATGCCGAGGTGTGAGGTGTGGCTGGAGTACAATGAGAATACCCTTCATCTCACCATAAACTCCAAAGACCTAAGCAGTTTAAGGGCTGCAGTGAACTCCTATCTCCGATGGCTAAATCTGGCGATAGAAGGGGCCTGCCTCTCCTCCAAAAAGTTTTCTGCGGCTCAAAACCACAATGAAAGGAATAAGTGTGAGGAAGAGGCAGAGAGGCGCAGGGGTTAGCTCCTCCACAGGAGTGGTGTAATGGATTGTAGCCACAATTGCACTTGTGACAGTCCAGGAGTGGGGGTCAGTGGTGGTGTAAGGCGGGGAACCAGTGGTGGTATCGCTGAAGGCCAATGTAGTTCCATGGTCGCACCAGTTTGCCCAGGAGCCATAAACTCCTGATTGGGAATAGTATACTCCATCCAGCGTGTAATTTGCCCAAACAGTGTGGTCAGCATCAGTGCCTACAAGTGTAATTGTGGAATACCATTGGTGTCTGTAGGTGAGGGTTCTGGAGAGCGGGCTCGTAATTGCTACAAATGAATACTGGTCAACAGTTCTGTATCGCTCAGTTGAGCTCACATAAATTTCGTTTGAAACTGTGATTGTGGAGCCATGGTCAACCCAGGCACTCCATGTTGTGGAGGAAGAAACAGAGTATGTTGTGAGGAAAGACTGGTATTGGATTGTTGCGGGGGCAGAGGAAGAAAGACCGTTAAAAGTAAGGGTACAGTAGTACTGTTTGAGAAATTCTGCAGTTATCTGTGTAGGCCCGCTCAGAGAGACTTGGAGAGGGTTTGCCGTGCTTCCTGATGTCCACCTGTAGAAAGCCCATCTTGTGTTTGCAGGCCCGGCAACCTCTGTGGAAATTCCTATGAGATATGCAAGATTGGCATCAAGCCAGAGCGTAACAGGTGAACCGTCATGAATTGTGGAGTAGAAAGAGCCATTGAGAGAAAGGGAGGCAGGATAGGTGGAACTGACATTCAGGGTTGAGACAGTCAGGAGATACTGGGTTTTCCAGTTGAAGGTAACGCTTGAAGGTGCCTTGATTGTAAATGATACGCTACTCCCAGCTCCAGATGGTGCTGAACCTGTTCCTGTATAGCCTGCACACACATACTGGACTCCTGCACCTCCCGACACTGGAGATGTTACAGAGGCTGTAGCAAGGCTCCCTGCGTTATACCATCCCTCTCCTGTTGGGGCATCGTATGCAGAGATTACTCGGAGATAGTACTGGGTCTGGTAATATGCGGTGATAGTAAGGTCAAAGCCCACAACTGTTATTGTATGCCCCTGGGCACCACCATCGCTCCATGAAGAAAAAACATACCTTGGAGTGTAGATGTCTGTGCCCTGGGGTGATGGAGCATAAAGGTAGTGATTGTAGCCCGCAATCCAGGTAAATGAAACAGGGGCTGTGTACTGGGTGCTATCTACTTCAACAAGCAACCCGGAAGGTGATGTCGTGATTGTGCATCTTGAACCTGGTGTGGAATAATAAACATTCCAGTAGCTGCCCCTTGCATCACCCCAGGTAACACAGGGATAGTAACCAGCACCACCATCCCTCCACTGGTAAGTTACTGCTGGCCTATACTCCCAGTCCCCTGTGTTCCCGTCCGAAACATAACTTGTGGCATAGGGTACGCTCCAGGAATTTGGTGTGGAGTAGTAGGCCCTGGAATATCTTATTGAATAACTTCCGGAATCATAGTAGACCATGTGGAAATAACCATAGACAGGGTCTGTGCAGAGGGCAGGCCATGCCTGGGTCGTGGTCGCTGTGCTGAATGCCATTATGTACATGGATGCCATGCCATCTGTGCTATAGGAAATATTTATGTCCCAGTCAGTGCTTGAATAGTAATAAACACTTGCAACAACCACAGTGTTGCTTCCATGGGTTGCAGCCACATAAGGAGCAAATGAGGGCCTGACATCAGGTCCTGCAGGCCTTAGAATGTAACCAGTGCTCCAGGTCACTCCGCTATCTGTTGATTTCCAGACAAGAGAGTTCATCGGTGTGGACTGGATGCTGATCAGGTCTATGTAGTAACTATCCCCGCTCTGGGCACCAGAATCAATCGGGTCAAGCCGCAACTGGGTAATTGTACCTGTCCAGGCTGCACACTGGGACATATTGAAGGTATACCAGACATAATTTGTGTGGTCAGTTACGCTCAGAGTTACTGATTTTGCCTCGTTCCAGGTGCTATCACTGCTTGTGATAAAGTAAATTTTTGTGGTGGTCCCTGTTCCAGTGGCACGCATGTAAAGATGGATGTATTTGTAGTCGGATGCGGGAATATTCAGGGCTGGGCTGTACATGAACGGGTCATTGCCTGTTGCAGTGGTGTAGAGAATTCCACCAGAGACAGTAAAGGCTGTGAGATGATTGCCTACAGTCCAGCCCTCGGCATTTCCATCTGTCCAGAATTCCCAGCGGGTATAGGTAACCCCGAGGTCATCGTAGGCACAGTAGAGATTTGTGCCAGTACCCCAGGCAACCGTTGGCCCATAGACCACACCTGAATCTTCGTAAGTATATCTTATTAGGTATGCAGAACCAGAGGTCAAGGGTGGAGCATAGCCATTCCAGGTATTACCACCGTCATCAGACCTGAACCCGAGGATATCTCTATCAAAATTCCCATACCAAAACCTAGCTGCAATATAAACTGAGTTCACAGAGTTGCCCATGACCGTGATAGATGGCATGTCCCAGTATTCTGAAGTGCCGGTAATCTGCTTCCATTGCCAGGCTGTAGAGGTAGCAAAATTTGCCTTATCCACATAGCCAACTTCTATGAAACTGGAAGAGGATGTGTACATCCTGAATGCAAGGTAGATTCTATTTGCATAACTACCAGAACTACCGGAAATTGCTAATGATGGCCAGTCGCAATCATAGTTGTTGAAATACCACCAGAGCCCGCTCCATGTAAGGCCCGAGTCAGTTGAGCGGAACACAGCAATACCCCATCTGGAAACCGCGGTGCTCCAGAACATGAATGCAGTGTAGATGTAATTGTCGCCATCAGTTGCCATAACAGGGGAAAAAGCATTGTAGTTCGCTGCTTTGCTCACATTAACATCAGGTATCCAGCCAGAGCCAGAGGCACCACCAGGCACAAAGGAGCGGGAGGGTTTGAGGGTGAGGCCTCGCGGTACTGGCCTCTCCCTGGAAGCATTCAGGTAGGATGCCAGAGTTTCTGCACTAATTGAGGAAAAATAGGATTTCGGGAGAGGGCTAGAATGCGAATCAATATTCTTTATCTCTTTTACAAGAGAAGAATCTTTGAGCTGGAAACCATTTTCAGGAAACTTGCTTTTTTCTTGTGCATGGGGCTGAGTAAAACCTTTTTCTTCCTGCTGAACACTTACACACCTTGTTTCAATCTTTGTTTCCATAAATTTATGCTCAACCAACGCATTGTCCTTGTTTTGCCAGAAATCAGAAAATTCAATGTAAACATCTGGATTTGCAGCAAATGACCTGGCAAGTGCAAATTCAACCCTGAAGTGGTCTGTGCCCACAGAAACACCGTCCTGTGTCTCTATCCAGTTTCCGCTTTCTCCGCGCCATGTTCTTCTCTCAATAACCACTCCATCCCTTCCGCTTAACTCAATGAGGTAATCTGCACCAATGCTGGCGCATGGGACTCCCGTGCTCCTGTTTGTATCCGTATCCAGATAAATTCTGAGAGTGTCAAGTCCTCTTGTATCGCTCTTCGCTGGGGTTGCTGGTCCTATGTAAACGCTCACGAATTTGCCCCTGTAGTCCTGCGGAAACTCCGTGGCATCCGGGATTGTCGTGTTGAGCCAGTAATCATCTCCGTAGGGATAGTCCCTTATTCCATCACCATCAACATCATTATTACTCCTCTCATCTGGAATCCCGTCATTGTTGAAATCGTATGGGTAGGGGTCCATGTTATCAGGCATTGTATCCCTGTCTGTATCCGGTATGTAAACAGTTCCCACAGTGACATAGTTCCTGTATGGGAGTTTCTCACCAGAGAAAATTGAAGTTTCAACATCCAAGTAGAAAATGAGAGAGTCCATTCCATGGGCTACTGCAAACTCCCTGATATCTGTTGAGGGGTTTGAGCAATCCTTTCCATCATCTTTTTTCTGTATAGAACCCCAGTCTCCGAAGGCACCATCAACTGTGATTTCAGGTGCGGAACTCACATAGCTTTTCCTGGCATGCCCTCGCTCAATGGAATCCTGGAGCACAACAATAGCTCCTGACTTCACTCCTTCCCTCCTCACAGAGAATCCCAGTGTAGCATTCTTCATGGTTTCATCAACTGGAACTGAAAACCTCCATTTTTCTGAGCTACCGTGAGATAGAGTTCTCCTGAGCTGGAAGTGATATCTGCCATCTCTCAGTTCTGCATTGTGTGTTTCCCCGGCTTTCAGCATTCCATTTTGGGGTGCTGCACTGCCCTCTACCTCTACAATAACCTCCTCCACCTCAGAGTTTCCATTGGCTGCTGTAAATTCCAGTTCCATTGCCTCCACATCGCCAGGCTCTGTTATGTCAGAAAGCAGTGCTCTGGTTGTTACCAGTAGTGTTGGCTTTTTCCCTATTGGGTAGTCTCCAAAGTCAAGGGTGCCATCAGACCCCTGGGTGAGAATAAAGATTTTGAAGTCATTACCGGAGAGCAATGACTTTTTGATTTCAATTTCAAGTTGATTCTCTGAAGCTGCTGCGGGGACAGAGACAGGCTGAATCCATTGCCAGGAGTACGGAGTTTGCCCATCATACCTGTAAAGGGTTGCGGAATAAACCTGATTGTTCCAGCCATAAACCTGAACATGGTAGGTGGCTCCAATTCCGGAGATGTTAAAGCCGCTCAGGCCTGTATCTATGAAAACGAAAACTGTGTCCGCTTTCTTCTCAGGGTTACCGTTTAGAATCCTACCTTCAACAGAAAGGTAGAGGAAGTAGGATTCTTCCTTCTCAGCAAATGAGAACTCCTTGATTTTTATATTCGGGTTAATCAGGGCATGGGAACTGAGCTGGGAAGCTTTCTCAATTCCCTTCCACTCCTCAAAAATCCCATCTACCTTCATTACGGGCTTTGTGGTAAGGTGGTAAAGCCCTGAGAAGAGGGAAATTAG
>JAWACX010000049.1:0-10843 GCA_038896575.1 Thermoplasmata archaeon | reverse complement strand
TCCTCAGGAGCCTAAATAAGCTCCAGAGAGAACATAAGCTGATTCATGGTTCTGACGGAAAATACAGATTTGACCATACAAAAATACGGGAAACAATCTACGAAACCATAAACCCAGAGCTGAGGAAAGAGTATCACGGGCTGATTGCCAGTTATATAGAGGAGGAGAACAGGGGCGATTTAGATGCGGTTGCACCGTTGGTTGGGATGCACTACTTTTCTGCAGGGCTGAAGGAGAAGGCACTTGTTTATCTCCTTGCTGCTGGTGACCGTGCCATAGAAAATTTTGCACCTGGAGAAGCAATAAGATACTACCAGCATGCAGTGGAATGCATTGAAAAAGAGAGAGAACGGGGCCGTTATGCAGAGACCATAGAGAAACTCGGAGAGATTTATGCACTTGTTGGGAATTACGAGAAATCAATTGAGTGCTTTTCTCAAGCGATAACAGAACGCAAGATGATGGAGCCTGCGGACCCCAAAAAGATAGGTGTGCTCTACAGGAAACTGGGGGAGGTAGAGGAAAGGATGGGAAGACTGGAAGAGGCGCTGGAGTTCTGCGCAAGAGCAGAAGAGTTTGTTGAAGGACACACAGAGGAACTGAGTAAGGTTCTCTCTCTTGAGGGTTTGCTCTATATGCGAAAAGGGGCCCATGACACGGCAATGGCAAGGCTTGAAAAAGCCCTTGAGCTATGCAGCCGTGAAGGAAACAAAAAGGAAATTGCATTGATTTACAGAAGAATGGGTACGGTGCGGATGTATGCTGGGGATATCCCTGGGGCTATAGATTTGTTGAACACCTCACTGGAAATTTCCAATGCCATAAACGATATTGAGGGTATTGGCAAATCCTCAAATAACCTTGGTATTGTTTATTATGGAATGGGCAACCTGGAACTCGCACTCAAAAATTTTGTGAAGAGCATGGAAATTGCAAAAAGAATTGGAGACACATATGGAATTGGGCTCTCTTATATCAACATCGGGAGTGTGCACCTTGACATGGGTAATTTGAAGGAAGCACTTGAGTTTTATGAAAAAGGGTTGGAAATCAAGGAAAGGATTGGGGACTCCTCAGGAATTGCTCTCATATATAATGTAATGGGTTGCATTTATTCTGAGAAATGGGAGTTTGAAAAGGCAGAAAAATATCTTAACCAGAGCTTGGTTTTGAGAGAGAAAATTGGCGATGCCTTTGGTCTCTCCTATTCTTACATCAACCTGGGAACCCTTTACAGAAGAATGAACAAACTAGATGAGGCAATGGCCTCCTATAAAAAGGCCCTGGAAATCGCTGAGAAAAATGGTTTCAAGGAACTTGTAGGTGATGTATCTTCCCGTATGGCCGAGACGCTAGCCGGCGCTCAGAAAATAGAAGAGGCACAGCAGCATCTGGACAGGGCTGGGGCAATTATCTCAGAAATTGGCCTAGAAAGTCTTGAGGCAGAATACTACAGAGCCAGGGGTATTGTTGAGAGGGAAACAAGCGCGTTTGCGGAGGCAGAGAGGTCATTTGAAAGGGCAATTTCACTTTATGGGAAGATGCAGATGGCCCTGGAGTTTGCAAAAACATGTTATGAGTACGGATTGATGCTGGTGAAAAGGCAGAGGGCAGGGGACAGAGAAAAAGCTGAAGAGTATTTCAGAAAGGCACTCAAAATCTTTGAAGAAAAACAGATTGCGAAATGGTGCAAAAAAATCTCTGAAATGCTACGAATGATATCTGGCTGAGCAAAAAACCCTAATGCCAATTTGGAGGTGAGTTGTTGTGTTCCCGAGGTTGGTTGATACCATTGGAACTTTCCTCATACCCTCAGATTTAAATCCCTCCTCTTCTTTGGTTACTCAAAAAAAGGGTGGTTCTATGAAAGACGAGGAAGTCCAGGCATACCTTATGCAGCTTGAAGAGTATGAGAAGAACATGAATGTCCTTGCCAGCCAGCAGGAGATAATGCGAAGGTCGCTTGAGGAACATCTAAAGGTGCTTGAAACCCTGAGGAATTTTTCAAAGCTCGAAAAGGAGACCGAGATTCTCATACCCCTTGGTGCTGGTGTTTTCCTGCCAGGCAATTCAAGAAACCTGGACAGGGTGATAATAAACATAGGGGCAAACATATTCATTGAGGCAAAAATGGACAATGCCAGGGAAATGGTGGAAAAGAGGGTTGAGGGGATAAAGGAGGCACTAGAGAAAATCTCAAGGCAGATGAGTGCGATTCAGAGAGAAGCTGGAAAAATTACGGAGATGCTGAGAGAGGAGGAAGAGAAGAGGCTGGGTGGCAATGCTTGAGGCTTTAAAAAACAAATTTAAGGCGGTAATAAGCAGAACGAAAAATGAGGCCCTGGAGAAAACACCATTTACAGATGGAGTGCTCGGCTGGAAAATCAAGGAGGATAAAATTGATGAAATTCTTGAGGAACTTGAGATTGAACTTCTCTCAGGAGATGTGGCGCTTGAGGTTGTTGAGGAGATAAAGAGGAAGATAAAGGAGAACCTTGTAGGGAAGAGGATTAAGTTCGGGGAGGACATAGAGGCGGTTGTGAGGAATGCTTTAAGGGCTGCATTGATTTCTGTGCTGAACATTCCTCCAGTGGATATAGATAAACTTATCGAAAAGAAAAGGCCATTTGTGATAATGTTTGTTGGTGTCAATGGCACAGGAAAAACAACTGCAATCGCAAAGATTGGAAATTATTTGCTGAAGCAAGGGAAAACCTGTGTGATTGCTGCCGGGGATACTTTCAGGGCTGGTGCAATAGAACAGATTGAGATTCATGCAAACAGGCTTGGTGTGAAGCTTGTGAAACACGCACCTGGAAGTGACCCGGCTGCAGTAGCATACGATGCTATAGAGCATGCAAAAGCTAGAGGTAAGGATGTAGTTCTGATTGACACTGCAGGAAGAATGCAGACAAATACAAATCTTATGGAGGAGATGAAGAAGATAAAGCGGGTTGCGAAACCGGACCTGGTGATTTTTGTTGGTGATGCCCTTGCAGGAAACGATGCAATTGAGCAGGCAAGAAAGTTCAATGCTGAGGTGGGTGTTGACTGTGCAATTCTCACAAAGATTGATGCGGATGCTAAGGGTGGTGCAGCACTCTCAATTGCCTATGCAATAAAGAAGCCAATTCTGTTCCTGAGCAATGGCCAGGGCTATGAGGATATAATTAAATTTAGCCCGGAATGGCTTGTGAACAAGATTCTGGCGGAGGGATGAACCATCCCGGAGTTTGCTGTTGTGCTTGTCGGGTTGAAGCACGAGGGAAATGTGGGAGCAATAGCAAGGGTGATGAAAAACTTTGGTTTTCATGAGTTGAGGCTTGTGAACTGTGCGCTGGGAGAGGAGGCAAGGAAGAGAGCGATGCATGCAAACGATATTCTTGCAAGTGCAACGCAATTCAGGAGTTTTGAGGCCGCAATTGAAGGCCTTGACATAGTAGCAGGAACAAGTGGTGTCGTTTCTGAGAAGGAAAGACACTATCTCAGACATTCCCTCACTCCTGAGGGCTTTCTGAGAAAATACAGGAAATTTGAGGGAAAGATAGGGCTTGTGTTTGGCAGGGAAGACTTCGGGTTGTTGAATGAAGAGCTTGCGAAGTGTGATATCCTTCTACACATTCCCACAGCAGGGGAATATCCAGTTATGAATGTGTCCCATGCTGCAGCAGTCCTTCTTTACCTCTTGAGGGAGAAGGGGCGAAGGAGGCAATTCTCAAGGCCAGAGAAACTGGAAATCAAGGAATTGCATCTCGCGTTTTCAGAACTCCTGGATGCTGTGAACTACCCTGGACATAGAAAAAGGAATGCACAGATAATGTTCAGGCGGTTGATAGGCAGGGCTGGTATCACAAAGCTTGAGACAAGCATGTTGATTGGTGTTTTTAGAAGGGCTGCAAAGCTTGGTGGTGAAAAGGATGAAGATTAAGGGCTTTTTAAAAACCTCCTTCCTTGATTGGGATGGAAAGGTATCTGCTGTTGTCTTTCTACCAGGTTGTAACTTCCGCTGCGGGTTTTGCCATAACTGGCTGCTTGTAGAGGGAAGCGAGAAAATACCGGATGTGCCTGTGGATTATGTTCTTTCCTTCCTCAAGGAAAATTCGGATTTTGTGGATGGTGTTTGCATTACAGGCGGTGAGCCCTGCCTCCATCACCAGGATGTTCTGGATTTCGCAAGAAAAGTGAAGGAACTCGGGCTTGGTGTGAAGATTGATACAAACGGTTCAATGCCCGAGGTGCTGCAAGGGTTGGTTAAGGCAGGTGTTGTGGATTATGTGGCAATGGATGTGAAGGTACCACTTGAGCAGGAAAAATACAATGCGGTTTGTGGGGTGAGCGTTGATATGGAAAAAATAAGGGAGAGCATTCAGATACTGAGGGAATTTGGGAACTACGAGTTCAGAACAACATACATTCCAGAGCTGCATAGTGAGGAGGACTTGCGTGCCATTCTCCTTGCACTTAATAAGCCAAAAAAATATGTGCTCCAGAGATTTGTTGCCCAAAATGCGTTCTCGGAAAATCTGCGGAAAAGCAGGGAAGTAAGTATTGCTGTGCTTGAGGAACTCAAGAGGAAGTTGGAAGGCCTGGCTGAAACAATTGTTGTGAGATAGATGCTATTCCAAGCTTAAACTGAAGTTGCGCTGTATATAGATACAGAAGCCAATTTTTTTGGAGGGATGCAGATTTGTATTTTGACCGAGCATCTCCAGGGCCTTCAAAACACCCATTTCCACAAATAAAGGCGCAAAATTAATTATCAGAAGAGCATTGCGGTGTCATGCAAACCTATGTGAAAAAAATCGGTCTTGCGGGAGATTGGGCTACCGGGAAGACAAGCCTTGTAAGGCGATTTGTCTATAGCCAGTTTGATGATAAGTATGTGCAGACAATTGGAACAAAGGTTTCAAAGAAATCTGTAAAATTTGGGAGCAAAGAAGGAGAGGTTTTAGTGAATTTGATTATCTGGGATGTGCTGGGGCAGAAAGATTATAAGATGATTCATGCAAATGCATTCAAAGGGCTGGATGGTGCTATTCTTGTAGTTGACATAACAAGGAAAGAGACACTTCTGAGTATTCAGGATTACTGGTATCACCAGATTGTCAGGGTGAGCGGAAGAATTCCATTTGTGATTTTCGGAAATAAGTGTGACCTGAAAGAGCAGGCTGAGGTAACTATAGAGGATATAAAAGGGGTTGCCAGTAATTTAGGGGTCTCCGAGGAACTCTGTATGCTTACCTCTGCAAAAACAGGAGAAAATGTGGAGAAGGCATTTATAAGAATTGCCAGGGCATGTGTGCAGTCTCCGCCGCCGCAAAGGGTTGTACAAGATACTGGAGGAATTTACAAAACTCCAGAAAGCTATACTGCACAGGCTGTGCTGGATGCCATAATAATTGATTTTGTAGAAACCTACGGAAGCGACACAGAGGCAATGGAGGTCGTTGAGAGATGCGCAAGGGCCGCAAATGTGAACATGCAAACTCCACAAAAGCAGGTTTTGCAGGAATTTGTGGTAATGCTGAAAAAGGTGGAAATTGAAAAAGGGCTTAGCCAGGAACTTGTTGAGGAAAATTTTGCGAGGCGGTTGATGATGATTGCCTACATTTGAAGGAGAAATCCGAAAGTTTCTTAAAACAGTATGATATTGGAGATTGACATGCCTTCAAGGTTAAGAACATATGTGGAGAACCTGGATTCCATAATGGAAGGGGGAATTCCAGAGGGAAATGTAGTGATAATCTTCGGGAAGCCTGGTAGCATGAAATCCTCCTTTGCATATTCAATTCTCCATAACAATATGGAAAAGGAGGGTAGAAAGGCCCTATATGTTTGTCTGGAGCAGAGCAGTGCAAGTCTTGTGAGTAACATGGAAGGCCTCGGTTTCAAGCCTCCGCTCGGGCATTCTGATATGAATATCCTTGACATAGGGATTCTGAGAAAGTACATGCCCCAGATAGGGCATCAGGCCTGGATAGAGCTCTTCCGTGTGGACATCCTCAACCTGAAAAAGAACTTTAATTTTGATGTGCTGGCAATTGACTCCCTGCCTGTTCTTGAAATGCTGGCGAAATTCAAAGAGCCAAGGGAGGAATTGTTTTACTTCTTTGAATGGTTGCGGGACCTGAAATGCACAACCTTTATTGTTCACGAGGAAACAGACACAACCTTTGAGTATGGAGAGGATTATCTTGCAGATGGAATCTTCCACATGGACCTGAGAAGGGATGAGAAAAATGTTAATCTATTCCTGGGAGTTGCAAAGATGCGAAGAACCAACCACAGGAGAGGTTACTTCCCACTCATCTTTGGTAAGGGAAAATTTGAACTTGTAATTGATTGAGTTTTATGAAGGGTGCAGCAGGAAGAACGAAAAAAATTCCAGAGGCTCCAATTCAGAAGATACTTTCCACGGCAAGGAACATAGGAAATGCGATTTCGCTTGGGCAAGGGGTCCCTTTTTTCCCGCCACCTCCTGAGGTTGTGAGTGCTTTGATGAAGAGTGCAGGTGAAGGAGGGTTCAGATACAGCGAGGATGCGGGTATTCTGAGTTTAAGAAACGCAATAGTGGAAAAGGTAAGAGAGGAAAATGGAATTCGTTGTTCGGTAGAAAGCATAATGGTCACTGCAGGTGGAAACCAGGCCTTCGTCAATGCCCTCCTTGCAATAACTTCACCAGGTGACGAGGTTATTCTGGTGGCCCCTTACTACTTCAACCATCTGATGGCCATTCAGATGGTAGGATGCAGGCCAAGGATTGTGGAGGTGGGCAGCAATTTTCTCCCGGACCCAGAGAAAATAGAGGAAAAAATTACGAGGAGGACAAGAGCAGTTGTCACAGTGTCTCCAAACAATCCTGCTGGTGTGGTCTATCCTTCGGATTTACTCTCTGAGATAAATGAAATCTGTGCAGACCATCACATTTACCATATTTCAGATGAGGCATATGAGCACTTTGTGTTTGACAAGGCGTCTCATTTCAGCCCTGCATCTCGTGACAGTGCACTTGACCACACAATCACACTTTTTTCATTTTCCAAGTCATTTGGAATGGGTGGCTATAGAGTGGGGTATATGGTCTTTCCCCCTGCTCTTTTTCAAGAATTGTTAAAAATCCAGGATACAATTGGCATCTGTCCACCAGTTCCTTCACAGCATGCTGCAGAGGCGGCATTAAGGTATGGAAAGAAATATCCAGAAATCTATCTACCCAGGATGGATAAGATTAGGAGGAAATTCCTTGAACATCTCAAATCTCTCAACCTGGAGATTTCACGGTCCAACGGAGCTTTCTACATTTATCTCAGAATTCCCTTGAAGGGCATGGAAAGGGTGGATGACTGGAAACTTGCGATACAGTTGATTGAGGATTTTGGGGTGATTGCACTTCCTGCCTCGATTTTTGGGGACAGGTATCCAGGGTTTCGTCTTTCATTTGGAAATGTGGATGAGGAAAAGGGGGAGGAGGGGATAAAAAGATTTGTGAGCGGTTTGATGTCCCTTTGCCCATGGTCAGTATCTCCGAAAGATACAGGCTAAAATTCAAAACTATATTCGTAAGGTGACGCCTTTCGGCACCAGCGCCAAGTGGGCAGCCTATAGAGAAGGAGGTGAGATTCAAGGAATTTCTTCTCGGTCTCTATGAAGTATTTAGACGAAAATGAAAATACCCTCAGAAATGGTTGATGGCCACTTCTATGAAACTGGAGCCACAGGGTGTAGGCCAGGAAAAAATCAGTGGGTTTCCTGGTAGTATGTCAACATCAATTCCCTTTCTAATGGCTTTTGGGATAGTAGTGAGTATCTGGCTTTTCCAACTTGCTCGGAGATACTGATTATCCCCAATGCCCTTTCACCGTTGCTTTTCCGTTCCTGAACAAAAAGTTGCTTTTCCTCTCTCTTTTTTTTCTATTCCTGACAGGATTCATTTTTCTTAAGTGGAAGGTCTCACGCGCCCCTCCAAAAAACAATTAAATAGCCGTTTGTATTGGAAGACCAGGTCACGATGATAGATGTAGCGATTATAGCCCAGAAGTGGAAATGTGGTGTGGGCCACGGAACATTTGCATCTAATCTTCTGGCGCTTTTGCCAAGAGTTGCAAAAAAACATGGGATAGAAATTTCCATCGTCTCCATAAAGCCATTGTTTGAGCTGAAGTTCAGAGAGAAAAAACTCGGTGGTTTTATCACAATCTGGCCCGTGAGATATTTAAAGCATCCTAAAGCTAAGATTGTGCATGCACTTGATGCCTACCTTGCAACTCCAAACACACAACTAATCACACTCCATGACCTTGCACCTCTAAGATTTCCAGAGCTATACTTAGGAACCGTGAGTGCAAGAATGGAATGGAGGTACAGGAAAAAGATGTTAATGAAGGCAAGAATGCTAATAAGTAACAGCCAATTTACAAAAAATGAGGCAAAAAGAATATTGGGAATTCCAGAAGAACGGATAAAAGTGATACCTCATGCTATAAATCACCGGGATTTTTTTGTTGAAAGAGTTCAGACCAGATGGAACCAACAGGGAAAGATAAATCTGGTTACAACAGGTAATAACGACCCGAGGAAAAATTTTCCACTTGCAGTTAGGGCAGCTGGGTTTTTGCAGGAGATGGGAAAAGATGTAAATCTCGTGCGATTTGGACCTTCAGACTGGCCATTAGAGGGCGAGAGAATAAGGAAAACAGCAAAAGAGAGTAATGTGCGATTGATTGAACCTGGGGTTGTTGGGGTGGATGTGCTTAGAAAAGTTTATTCCACATGCGATGTCTTTATCTGGCCAAGTATCTATGAGGGTATGGGATTGCCACCGCTTGAAGCAATGGCATGTGGCGCAAAAGTTGTGGCTTTAGATACGGAGTTTAATAGAGAATTTCTCGGAGATGTACCAGTTTATGTGAAAAATGACCCGAAAGAAATGGCCGAGGGAATTATAGAGGCGTTAAGGACAGATATTGGAGGGAGAGGGATTCAGCAGGCAAGGAAGTATACATTTGAAAAATGTGCACATGCACATGTAGAGTTGTATCAGAACCTGCTGAAGGGTGTAGAATAGATTAATTTTCTCCAGGCCCAAGATAAGAAGCATGTGCAGCACTTCATTGCTCTACCAATGTGTCAACCAAAGTTGATGTGCCCGCCTTGCTTGTATTCCGCAATCATAGCATGTATGGACCGGGCGAGATTTGAACTCGCGACCTCTCGCATGCCAAGCGAGCGATCTTCCACTGATCTACCGGCCCTTCTATGGTTGAAATCAAATGAAATATTAAAGATTGTCGCCCTACCTCATTCCCAGCATCTCCCCAAAGGCTTCCAGTCTGAGCCTCAGTTGTGCTGGTGTGTTTCCTGGCAAATCACCCTGAACTGTGAGAAAGGGATAGGGAAGTTCCCTCCGAAGCACCTCATCTTCCAGAATGTGATGACAGGCATACTGGGTATAATGAATTATTCCATCAACTTTCCTTTTCTCCAGCTCTTTTTTCAGAAAATTTATTCTGAATGAGAGCGGTCTGGCAAAGGTGTAGGTTGCATAGCTCTTTACTACTTCTCTGAAATCCATGCCCCCAAGCCTGAGAAACTCATATGGAAGTTCATCAAAAACAATGTGCAGGCCAGATTTCTCAGCCACCTCGTGGAAGTCCCTGTAGATTGGTGGCACCCCAAGCAGGGCAACCTTGGGAAGATGCGAAAGCTCTGTCTCCTCAATCGCTTTTGCCATCTTTATCATTATCTCGGGAGAACCTGCCAGGTCACTCAACTTTATCATGAAATCAAACGCCTGCTTTGCTGAGATTCTTCCGATGCTCCTGAGCCCGTCAATCTTTTTTCCAGCCCTTTTTACCTCAGAGACCACTTTAAAAGCCTCAGGAAACTTTGGTTCCCCCAGAAACTCAATTAACTTCCCGCATTCCTCCTCAAGCAATTTTTCCTCGCCTGAGAAAGGATAGAAAAAGTAGTGTGTGGGAATTCCCTGCATCTCAATTTTCTGTCCGTCAACAAGGGAGTTATGGCAATCGCCACCAGCAACCACAATCACCCTCTCCACAATCCTCTTTGAAATCACAATATCTCTCCAGATTGCAGTCCAGGCACAGAGTTTATGCCCGGGATAGTACTGGGTGTAGGGAACAAAATTGTTGAGGTCAACAGGCACATTTCCTGTAAGATAAACCAACTCTGGCGGCACCAGTGCTGTTATCCCAACCTTCTGCATTCCTAGCCCCTACTTAACCCTCACAGTTTCCAGGTTCATCGGTGCCCTTGTTTCAATTCCATACTTCTTGTAAATTGTGCTTGCCAGCTCAATGCACTTGCTCTCCTCTCCATGGCAGACAACAACTCTTTCAGGTCTGCTATCAAGAGCTCCTATGTAATTTAAAAGCTGGGTTCTATCAGAATGCCCTGAAAAACCTTCGCAGGTCTCTATTGCCATCTCCACCTTCACCTCATAGGGCTTCCCCCTCACATTCAGCGTTATTTCCTTCAGACCCTTCTGCAATCGCCTCCCGAGTGTACCCTCTCCTTGATAACCTACAAATACCAGCGTGTTCTTGCTATCCTCGGCCCATTCCCTGAAATACTCCATCACAGGGCCTCCATTCATCATTCCTGATGTGGCAAGTACAATGCAGGACTCCACATCTCCAAGAATTGCCTCTCTCTTTTCCGCACTGTCAACCTTCTGGAAAATGTTGGAGAGGAATGGGTTTTCCCCGCTCTCTATAATGAGCTGCCTCAACTGGCTATTGAGATACTCTGGATATGTTGTGTGAATTCCTGTTGCCTCATAAATCATACCATCAAGGTAAACAGGCACTGGAGGAATATCGCC